>JBHLNC010000062.1:0-8693 GCA_048937435.1 Promethearchaeota archaeon
AATCCCACTTCGACTGGATTAGCTCCTAACAGTCGGGCATACAAACCACGGAAATTAAGAGACGTACTTAGACCAAAGAACCATAGAAAATTGGCGATTAACACCAAGACATAACTACGCTGAGGATGATCGATGCTCAACTGTTCGGTACTCAAAGTTGTTACCTGCCTTTCCTAAGCTCAGTTCATCATATCAATTAAGGTGTTACCTCAAAATTCTAGTACTTCTACTCCCAATTTCGATTGGCTACTAGAAAAGAGGGCGATTGGCATCGCAAGAATCTGGAAAAACCGGTGTTGTACGATCTGGTGGGGTGGACGACCATTTTCTTTTTTTCTTAGTGGAGGCTCTAATGAGTTGACACATTTTTTCTAATCTAGGTCTTTTGACGGGATGTCCAAGCATTTTCTCTTGATTCGAATCTGAAATCACCGCAGTTTTGAAAACATTGTCTTAGCGAAGAGTTTGGATTGCTCGAGGTCTTCTCGATATGGGAATTGGATTTGGAAGTAATCGAATCCCAAGTTGAGCAGTGTGTGAAAATGAGATTCGATGACATCTGGGGTTCCAAAAAACACGTTTTTTGGAAGCCTAGCTTTGAGTTCAACAAGTGAAATCTCTCGCTTCTCCGCCATATGTTCGACGAGCTGATTCAAGTCTTCTTCTGTTTCCTCCATAATCACATATGCGAAATAGGATTTACCAATTTCGTCATAGTCTCGTCCTACGGCACGACAGTGCTCTTTCAGGATTCCAAGTAACCTTTCTGCTTCTTCGGGTGTCACTGAGGATAGGAAGTTGCAGTAATCAGCATATTTTGCAACGATTCTGAGTGTTCTCTTCTCACCGCGTCCAGCAACAAAGATTGGCGGTAGTTGTTGTACAGGTTTGGGAGAGGAGTAGGCGTCTTTGATTTGATAGTATACTCCATCAAACCTGACACTAGGTTCAGTCCACAGCTTCTTGACGATTTGTACGGATTCTTCCAATCGATCCATTCGTTCTTTGAGACTGGGGAAAGGAATGCCGTAGTTAACGTGTTCGTTCTTTTTCCAGCCGGCACCAATTCCAAACTCCAATCTACCATTGGAAATCACGTCAACTGTTGCCGCGATTTTAGCAAGGACTGTGGGGTATCGAAAGCCGTTACATGTCACCAATGTGCCCAACCGAAGTTTCTTTGTAATGGATGCTAAGGCTGAGAGAACAGTCCACGCTTCGAGACACGGTGTCGTTTCTGGGTTCTTATCAATGAAGAAGTGGTCACTAATCCACAAAGCATTATACCCAATTTTCTCTGCAGTCAGTGCGATTTCCTTTATTGTATCATAATCAAAACCGAAGTAATTCCCAATTTGAATTCCGAAGCGTAAAGGCATCTTATCACGTTCCATCGTCGTTGATTGATTAGATGTGTGTGGTTATATACTCAGTGACTTGGGACTTAACCCTCCTAAACAAAACCACTACTGCAGAATCACCTCAGAATTCCTTTCTTCTGAGAAGCCTTTCGGGGGGTCCTGGAGTGGAATATGGGAACGGTAGCTGGGTGTTTCATTGGAAAAAGTTAGAGAAATTTGTGGTTTTGTAGGGTAGAATTACCAAAAAGAATTTTTAGAAGTGAATGAGAAGACCCGTTTAGGTGATATTGTGACAGGTCGGAAGTCGTTTACCATTGCAGAAGCAAAGGAAGTGGGTGAGAAGCTGGGTATTACTTGGGAGGCGTTTGATGTGGAACAGTTCCGAAAGGGGATGGATGTGGAGCTGGAACATGGTCGCCGTGATGCACGGACAAATGTGACTGATGATGATTCATTGCTAACTGGGAAGATTGCTTGGGCGCATCTTCTTGAATTTCCTGACTATTATGATCGACTGGAAAGGCTTGAAGACGAGGCTAAAAGCTATTGGGAGAACAAATGACAAAGAGCCATCTGGATGTATTTTTGTTGAGTGGTTCATTGGTTTCGAACACGAGATTTTAAATCTACAACTAGGTTTCTTTTCATGCTATTGGGTTAGGGGAGGTTTTGAATTCAGTGCAATATATCCCAAGGCTTACGTTAAAAGGTGCGAATTTTTAATGATTTATTGGTGGTTGAATTGGTAAAGTTGGGTAGGGCTGTTCAGTTTATGTTGTATGGAATGTGTTTTGGAGTTCTGATAGGTTCAGGGCTGTGGGTTTTGACGTCCAACGTTTTCTTCATTTTTATGGCGTGGTTGATTGGGCTTCTCGTTGGTCTAGTGGGGAGTATTGTAATCCGAGTCGCTGATTAGCAGGGGTCACTAATTTTCAGTACGGGCTACTGTTGCTCTTTTTCGTCCCCGTTGTCTATAACAGTTAACTTCGCGATATGTGTTCGTGCGTGGTCATGTTGGGGAGATTTTTCAGACTCTCGCAGAGGTTGAATTATTTGTCAAGTTTGTATGGAGCGCGGTTGCATATGGACGAGGCGTATGTCTGCTGGAACGTATTGAGAAGTGAAGATAGAGAGTTAGCCCTAAAGGACCTAACAAGTTTAGAACAAGAGCTTGTGGCAGTATCACCTCCTAAGAATTCATTTCCTCTGAGACACCTTTCAATGCGCTTTGGAGTGGAGTGGGGGATCGGGAGCTGAGCGTTTCATTTGGAAATATGAGTATGACGCGAACTTATGAGGTGGACTCTTTCTAAGCTCATGAGAGGTAGATCTATGGGGTCCAAAAGTGGCCACACTTTCGGCATTCCATTTTTCCATCAAGGGCTTTGGATGCGACTAGGAGAATGCCATCGGGATCTTGTTTTTCCTTCGTTCTGTTTTCAGGAGTATCCAACAACATGAGCCGGAGGTTCCATTTGTCACCACAGTTGGGACATTTCATGCCTTTAGACATGTTTTCACCGTTCAGCCAATTGGTAAAATCAATGAATGATAAGGGCTGATGACTCTATAATAGATTGGATTCACCATACTTGTGGATGGCAAGGACCTTAGGTGTTGTATCGATTGGCTGGGGTGGACGCCCACTTTCTTATAATACAAGTCTTGTTAAAGTGCATCAAAAAAGCTCTTGGAGGGGTGTGTGAGTGCTTTATCGATCCGTTTGTCGTGATAGCAGAAGTCGCAATACAGTTTCCCTTGGACTAGGGTTTGGGTTCGTGTGAGGACGAAGTGCTCGTTGTAGCATTTGGCGGCAGCAAAATCCCCATAACAAATAGTAACATAGACTAGCTCTGGGTCTTTGAGCTCTTCCATTATTTCGTGCCACATACATCTAGAGGTTTTTACACACATCGTCCCGTCGTGTGGTTTGAGGAGTGTCGCATTATGTGTGCCCGTTGATAGGAAATGCTTCGTTCTTTCATATAGCAACTCGATATTCTGATATTTATTTCCGGCTTCAATTATTGGTGTTCGATAGTCGATAAACCGTTTGAAAAATTCAATTGCTTCATGCCTTGGCATGATAGTAGTCAATGTCTGGGCTAGCCAAAAATTGAAAAAATGAAAACAGCGGAGAAAATCCTTGAAGGCCACACGTAAGCGTGTAATATTTTTTTGGCCGTGATATTTTTGGAATTGAAGAAATGAAAGGAGTGCCTGTTGACCGAGTTTTATGAGATGGATATGCTCTTTCAGGGGACCTGTGAATGTCTCAGAGTTCACTTGGAACACGTCAGTAAATTCTTCAGTTATGAATGCTGTGAATCGATTTTCTAATGCCTTGATAAAACGTGACATTTCTTCAGGCTTTTCTTGTACAAGAAGGTCAAGGAACAAATCAAAGATTTGCATCGCTTGAATGAGTCGTTCAGGTAAATTGATTGTGATTTCAAGTTCTTCGTTGTAATCAGTAATTGAATATTTTTCCATTAAATGACCCCCAAGGCAAGGTTTTCCTTAAGAGTAACTTTGAATTAAGCTTACTCACTGGCTCTTCAATCGAAATGGAACAATGTGTAAGGTATGTAAAAATTGTAGAGGGAAAGCGTTCAGAGGTAATTACTGAGGATATTAGTTGTTGTTTTCTAATATATCGAATATAATTTCATCGAAGCCTCATTGCTGTGGCGGTGTGGACGATCGGGGTTGTTTGTTGGATTCTTTGATTTGGTTGTGTGTTATTTTGTGAATGTGATGTAGAAGGTGTGGTCGGTGGTTTGTTGGGAGACCGGTTTGAGTCCGGTTTGCTGGGCGAGTTGGAGGTAATCGTCGAGGGTTTGTTGTCGTCCGTGCCAGGGAACGCCGTAGGCGGTTTGAACTTGTTCGTGGGGAAGGTGGATAGTGAGGGGGACCACGAACAGGTTTTTAGTAGAATCGGTAACCGGGGGAATGGTGACGTCCCAGATGTGGAATGTGCCGTTGGAGGTGAGGACGCGGGTCACCTCTTGGAAGACTTGGGCGCGGGATTCGTGGGGGAAGTACATGAAGGAGAAGAAGGCAGTAACTGTGTCGAAGGTGTTATCGAGGAATTGGAGGCTTGTGGCATCCATGACCAGTTTTAGTGGTCCGGGTGGAGCTTCGTCCAATTCTTCTTTTCTTACGTCGATGGCGATGACGGTGGACCCTTTAAGGCGACCGATGATCCCTTCACCGCCTCCCCCAATATCGAGGATCCATCCTGGTGTGTCAAAATCTTTGATCATGCATTGTTGTGGGTCAATTATGAACATTTCATCGGGGGAGGGCATTTCTGGCAAGGTTAGCACCTGATTTTGACACTTATGGAATTCAGGTTATTAAAAACTACAAGGCTTGCATGAGTATTTCTCACTGATATGGCAAACCCTTCGAAATGAAAAATATAAGGGTGGTAGAAAATTAGTTGAGTTTAAGCCTATTTTTTCGTTTTCAAGTATCAGGTAGAGGTAATCTGCGTGCACTAGATGATGGCAGTGCGTCGTCGGTATACGTAAATGACGCCTACCGTGGTGATGACGATGAGAGTTCCGATGAGAACCACGAAGAGCTCGAAGGACACGGGTGGTATGAGTCCGATTGTGGTCACGTGGAGAAGCCAGAGGTCATGTTGGCCTGCACCATAGCTTCTGGTATAGCCTATAATGGCAAATCCTCCGGTGCTGACGGTAGTTAGTTGATAGCCAAGTTCATGATCGGTTCCGCCATAGGTTTGGTTCCATAACTGGTTTCCTGTGCTGTTCGTAATCAGTAGCCACACGTCTATTCCACCGGCGCCGTATGAGGTGGTGGTTGCCAACAGGGCGAATTCGCCGGTACTCAGTTCCACCACAGATCTCCCATCGTCATACCCAGGACCGCTAAAGGTCTGATTCCAGACCATATTACCGAAGGCATCGGTTCGGATGACCCACACATCCGTCTCTCCAACACTATAACTGCGGGTTGCTCCAAGGAGAAGAAAGCCCCCTGTGCTGACTTCGGTCACGGCATAGATTTTGTCATTAAGTTTGGCGCCGTAATTGCGACTCCACAGAAGGTTACCGTTGGCGTCGGTGCGGACCAACCAAGCGTCCGCAGCACCGAAACCTATGCTGGTTGTCCATCCAGCCATCAGAAATCCTCCAGCGTCTACTTCTATCATGGCCTCGCAGACTTCTTGTGCGGTGCCCCCGTATGTCTGGTTCCAGAGGTGGGCGCCTGCTCCAGTAGTGCGTATTAACCAAAAATCTCCAGAGACGGTACCTTCATACTCAGTGGTCCCTGCAAGTGCGAAGCCACCTGAGCTCACTTCCACCAGTGACTCACATCTATCGCGTGATAGGCCCCCGAATGTCTTGTTCCAAAGGAGGTTTCCTGAGGTACCGATACGGAGCAACCAGATATCATCTGACCATGTATCAATGCTTTGCATATATCCGGCAATGGCAAACCCACCGGTGCTCACCTCTAGCACGACATGGCCTGACTCAGAATAAAGCCCGCCAAAGGTTTGACTCCAAAGGGGTGACCCGTCAGCTGTTGTACGTACCAACCACACATCACTATCTCCAGCACCCGAGCTCTGGGTTTCTCCAACACATGCAAATCCACCTGAACTTACTTCGACCACCCCAAACCCAATATCAGGATCGCTGCCTCCAAAGGTACGATTCCACGGAGAATACAGCTCTTGAGCCCTCACCACCATATTCTCTGATGCGGGCGATTCAGGCATCAGGAGAGGTACTAGTGAAACCTGCAAGGGAAGGAGTATGAGTGAACCAAGCAACCCAATAACAAGCATAACAGCTACAGATCCCGTTCGCCGCATCAGACACACCAATCCATGACAAGCAGCCCTTTTTCTATTAAAATCTTCAAAAAACCCACAAGATGTGTGTAAATGATGGCAAACTAAGCATTTTTCACACAATAGGAAACTCTGAAGGCACATTAACTTAAGAGAAAACATCATCTTTTCTTGTTTGGGTGTATTATCCGGAAAACCCTGTGTTGGACGATTAGCTGAGATGGAAGCCCACTTTTTGTGTTTCTTATTATAAGCCGGCTTTGGCGAATTGTTCATTGAGAATGTTAATGGCTGCGTTTAGGTATTGTTTGCCCAGCTTGTCGGTGGCGTGTCGTGGGTCTTTCCCCAAGATTCTTTCGGGTGGAGTGGATGGGTCTTCTGGTAATTTGCTCTGGTCAACGAGGTCGGGGCGGAGGGCGAGCATGATGGAGGTTTCGTTACGTCCGGCGTGATCGATTTGGTATTTCCATTTGCGTGTGATATCGGAGGTGACGCCAAATAGTTTCATTCCGAATCGGGCTTCGCGTTCGGGGATGTCCTTCACCCAGGACCACCGGGAGGGACCGTGGCCGTCGGCGAACACGCCTTTGAATCCGGCGCGTTTTAGTTGGATGAGAATTGTGTCAATGAGTAGTTTGAAGAAGCCGTTCGAAACCCAGTAGCAACTTCCTGGGAGTTGTTGTGGTGGTAGGGTATCCGGAAGTGCGTCCATTCCATAGAAAGTTTGCCCGTGTTGGGTGGAGATGGCTTGGTCAGGTCCCAGATAAAGCGGGGGCATCACAATTCCTCCTAGCTGGCGGGCACAGGCGACCATTAATCCCTCGCTTTGGATGCTATCAGAGCCTAAAGGGAGATGAGGGCCATGCCACTCTAGGGTGCCGAGGGGCAAATAGGCGATCGGCTTTGCTCGTAGACGTTTTCGGAATTCATGAGGAAGCAGTTCGGTGTAATGCACCTTTTCTTCTCTGGTTCCCATATCAGTTCACCCGTACTTTGTGTTCCACCATTGGTTGGGCTAGTAAATAAACGAAATTACAGCAGCAAATCGGATACCCGGATAAGTGCCCGATTTGCGATTTGACTCTGTGCATCCATTTTTAAACGGAACCCAGTTGATGCACGAGGAGCTGGGGTGGACGCCTATTTGTTCTTTGATTGGAGTAGTGAAGAATAAAGCCATAAATAGTGGGGCATTAGCTTTGAGGGTAATTCAGGTGGTTTGAATGAGTGCAGCGCGTGATGTTGTCGTGGTGGGTGGCGGGTTGGGTGGATTGGCGACGGCTTTGACTTGTGCGAAGCGGGGGTTGGATGTGGTGCTGTTTGAGCAGCATCAAAAGGTGGGGGGGTGTGCGTCGAGTTTTCGTCGGAAAGGGTATAACTTTGAAACCGCGTTGCATGCGGTTAATGGGCGGGCGGAAGACAATCAGATTCTCCAGTTTTTTGATTTGTTACCGCTGATCCGACCGATTCAGCTTACGGAATGGTATCGGGTGCAAGTGGATGAGGTGCCAGGCGGAGGGAATCTGGATTTTCAGATGCCCATGGGGTGGGAGGCAGCGCAGAATGCGATGATAGAAGCATTTCCGAAGGCAGAGAAAAATGTTCGGGCGTGGTTTGAGTTCACCGAAACGTTACCGCAAGAAATTATGATGTTAATGGGTTATGCTGAAGCAAAGGGGACGCCACGATTTCTCATGGATTGGGCAATGAAAACGCTTCAAGAAGCACTTGATTATTTCTTCAAGGGCCATGAGGGCGCGAAATTAGCCGCGGGGGCTGCGTGGAATTGGTTGGGACAAGGTCCTGATACCCTGAGCATCATCAATTTCGCGATGGGTTTTCTGTCCTACCTGAAGGACGGGGGCTGGCAACTCCATGAAGGATCACAGTCACTAGCCCAAGCCTATGCCACTCGGCTGAAAGAAGCGGGTGCAGAGATTCAGATGAACACTCCGGTTGAAAAGGTGCACGTTGAGGAAAACCAAGCATCGTATGTAGTTCTTTCCAGAGGAGAACAGGTAAATGCTCGCTACTTTGTTTGGAATGGGTCAGTCGGACCCCTCTTTCGGGAACGGCTTCAAGGCAACCCCGCACAGAGGATTATGGAGTACGGGCAGAAATTAAGCCAATTAAGGGGCACCATAAGCTTTACTTCCCTCTTTTTAGGAATCGATGGCGATGTGAGCGACCAACTACCCGATTATGAACGGATTTGGTACCCGGAGAAAATCTCGGCAGCCAGCCTTCAGAAGAACATTAGTTTGGGACACCCCGAAGCCAGCGGTGTGTTAATGACCAACTATTCACAACTGGGGAGCCCCTGGTTTGCTCCGACTGGAAAGAGTAATGTCGTGATTACCCTCCTTGATGAAATCGCGCGGTGGCCAACCCGGAATACGCAAGAATATAAACAGAAAAAGCAACACACCACCAATCAACTTTTGACCTTCATCCAAAAAAGAGTAGGACTCGATTTAGAGGGGCAGATAGAACACATGGAA
>JBHLNC010000063.1:0-8657 GCA_048937435.1 Promethearchaeota archaeon
ACAACTAACGGTAAATTCAATTCATCAGCAAGGTGAATGAATTCAATAAACGCTATCTTTTGATATTCTCGCTCTTTGACGTCTTTCACCCAATAATAATCCAAACCAACTTCACCAATTGCAACAATCTCATCTGCATAATCGTAGATGGCACCAATAGCCCGTTTGACCATCTCAGGTGTCGCTCTTGGAGGATGTAAACCAAAAGTGGGCCAAACAAATCCTGAAAATCGTTTCTGCAAATCCAATGCCTTAGGGTAATACTTTGGCTCAACAGCACTCACTACGACTCCAATAACTCCTGCCTCGCGAGCGCGACGAACGATGGCTTCCGCCTTTGGGTAAAGTCGAGACATCTCCAAGTGTGAATGGGTATCGAAAAACCTCACGGTGGAATCCCTTCGCGACAGTGTCCTCTCGAAAGCTTCAAAAAGCTTTAGCTCTACCGCATCCACACAACAAGAATCTGAAGCTGATTAACATGGATCTTCGTGGCAAAGACATGATTACAACTCAAGAGTGGACCCGAGAAGAACTTGAAGCGGTTCTCAAATTCTCAAAGGATCTGAAGAAAAAGACGAAAGCCGGTAAAACTTCCCACCTCCTATCTGATAAGACCTTTTTCATGCTATTCTACAATACAAGCACACGAACTCGTGCCAGTTTTGAAGCGGCTCTAACTGAGTTAGGTGGGCACGCCCAATTTCTTGAACCTGGTGCCATGCGTCTTGGGGAAGGAGAGAGTGTCAAAGACACCGCCTATACACTAGCCCGGTACGGGCACGGCATCGGAATCCGTATCCTAGAAAAAGCGGTTGGCTATGTCTATGGACGTGGAAACCAGGTTCTTCGTGAGTATGCCAAGTGGGCAAATATCCCCATCATCAACATGGCTGATGATAAATTCCATCCATGTCAATCACTAACGGATCTTATGACCGTTCAAGAAAATTTCCCGAAAATCCAAGGAAAGAAATTCCTATTTTCATGGGCCTACAGTCGCCATTCCCGTTCCTGGTGTAGTGTACAAAGCGCTATTCTCACTGCAACCCGCTTTGGTATGGACGTAACCCTTGCGCATCCTCCTGGGTTCGAGCTTGACCCTGAAATCATGGACTGGTGCAACCAAAACGCCAATGACTCTGGGGGTGCGTTTTCCATCACGAACGACATCAAAGAAGGGTACTCAGGAGCCCATGTCGTCTACCCCCGGTCATGGATGAGCACTGAATGTTCTGCAATGGGCATCGATAAGTGGGGTGAAGACAGGGAAGCACAACTCCATGAACAATATCAAAACTGGATCTGTAACTCTGAACTAATGGATTTGGCAAGTAAAGATGCAATTTACATGCATTGTCTCCCAGTCTTTCGTGGAGAGGAAGCCACAGACGAAGTTGTGGATAGTCCCCAAAGTGTAATCTTCGATCAAGCAGAAAACCGCCTACATCTTCAGAAAGGTCTTCTCTCGCTAGTAATGAGCGATGAGAATCTACTCTGAACTACTCCGGGTATCCCATTATCGCAGCCATGATTGCCTTCTGGGAGTGAAGCCTATTTTCGGCCTCGTCGAATGCAATGCTCCACTTCCCATCTAGCACTTCATCCGTTACTTCAAACCCTCTATCTGCAGGTAAACAGTGCATATATTTGACATCTTTGGCGCCTAAGTCCATCTTTCTTTCATCAGCAATCCAGTTCTTATTTGCATCAAATAATTTCTGGCAACCCTCCCAGTCCTCAGCGGGAGCAATGGGTGGGATGTGATGCTTACTTGTCCAGCACTTGGGATACACGTAATGTGCACCTGCGAACGCTTCTTCCATGTCATTAGTGATTTCAAAGGAGCCACCATATTCAGCCACGTTCTTTTCACACATTTCAAGAATCTTAGGATCAAGTTC
Source organism: Promethearchaeota archaeon (assembly GCA_048937435.1). GTDB lineage: Archaea > Asgardarchaeota > Hermodarchaeia > Hermodarchaeales > Hermodarchaeaceae > Hermodarchaeum. The sequence continues at coordinate 1,905 of JBHLNC010000063.1, forward strand.
AAAACCCTTAGGATGTGCCAGTACGGTATCCATACCCCACTTCGTACCCATTAGAATGCCACTCTGGGGTACGGCGAGAGGCTTTTGCATACTCGGACTATACGCCCAACTCATCACGAATTTTTTGCCCTGCACTTTTGGAGAAACTTCTTGAATCGCCTGCATATCTGCCATCGCTTGACATGGATGATAGACATCGCATTCCATGTTGATAATTGGGATATCAGACCATTTGGCAAATTCGAGAAGAACCCTGTGGCCCCGCCCATAGATCCACTTTGTATGTGATCCGTAGATTCGAATAGCGACGGCATCACCCATACGGGCTAGTACACGAGCAACATCGGAAATTCTTTCACTAGTATATGCTTCTTCATCGTCGGGTAAGGCGGGTCTGTAAACGTCTTGAGGAGATAGGAAGTGAGCGTGTCCTCCCATCTGGGTCATTCCCGCCTCGAAGGAGTTCCTCGTCCGAAGCGACCGATTGAAAAAAATCATGAACAATGTTTGTCGAAGAAGATAATCGTGAGGCTTCCGAGCTTTTTGTAATTTTTTAATTTCCATCGCCGCATCGATAAGGGTCTGCAGCTCTTCTTGCGTCCAATCTTGGATTGTTAACCAGTCACGGCCACGATATTTTCCAACAATCTTTGCACTCATATCCAGAGGCACCTCAATTACTTGCGATAAGGACTTATAGCGCTTTTAATCTCTTTGCCATCTGCTCTGTATTGTGACACCTGCGCGATCGAGAAGCTTTTCCCCCCGTTTATGGGCATTATCAATGACTTGGTCTACATCTAATGTTAACAACTTTCCTTCATGGACAAGGATTTGCCCGTTGACAATCGTTGTGTAGACATTAAAACCATTAGCTGCATAGATGATATTACTTACTGGGTTATAGGTCGGGGCTAAGTTTAGCTGTCGTGTGTCTACAATAATCACGTCCGCCTTTTTGCCTACCTCTATGCTTCCAATTTCTCGCTCCAGACCCAAGGCTTTAGCACCGTTTATTGTAGCCATCTCTAGCACGGTTTCTGCAGGCATTGTAAGGGGATCAAGAGTACGCGCTTTGTGGATAATGGCTGCAAGATACATCTCACGAAACATATCATAGGCGTTATTACTCGGACCTCCATCACAACCAAGACACACATTAATTCCAGCCTGTAACATTTCGGGAATCTTAGCAATACCTGAGGCTAGTTTCGAATTGCTAGCTGGACAATGGCACATGTGAGTGCCGGTGTCTGTGATTATGGAAAATTCCTTGGGGCTAATCCAAACTCCGTGAACAAGAACCACGTTCTCTCCTATCATTCCAACATCCCGAGCGAACTCTGCTGGTAACTGATTGAACTGAGAAGTGGTATATTCTACATCTTCTTTCACTTCTCCCAAGTGCATTGTGATTCGCATATGACGTTTTTTAGCAAGGTCTGCGACCCGTCGATACAACTCGGGACTCACGGCTCCAGGTGTTCGAGCACCCCACCATACGTAAATTCGTCCATCTGCTGCTCCTTGCCATTTCTTGTACATTGCTAGAGTCTCGGAGATACATTCCTCGCCATCCTCAATCATTCCCTCATACATTATGGCGTCTTCTCCAGCGTATCCAGTCCAATCCATGAAAAGCTTGGAAAGGCAGCCACGAATTCCCGTTCGTTCGACGACTTGTGCAATACCGTCCATGCCATAACGCTTATGGATCATACTTTCAAGGAAACTTGTTGTGCCTGATTTGAGCATTTCAGCAATACAGAGCTCAGCACTGGCTTTTCCGTCATCAGGGGTGAAATTGCCCTGTAAAACCCAGACATAATCCCGAAGCCAAGGAATGAGATCAACATCGTCAGCGGTTCCCCGAATTAGCGCCTGAGCCAAGTGAACGTGACAATCAATTAGTCCAGGCATGAGTATCTTCTTTTTCGCATGAATACGCGTATCAGCACTGTGTTTCTGTTTGATTTTATGTGATTTTCCAACGGCTGTAATCCGTTGGTTTTCCACAACAACAGCACCATCAGCGATAACACGACGCTGCGGGTCGACGGTGATGACTGTAGCTCCGTCAATAATCAAGTCTGCCATAGGAATCAGCAAAGGGCTTGTTCTGCTTTTCCTCTTAAGGATTCGGTTTCAGAGAGGTTTTGCCAAACCAGCACTTTTTTGAGTATATGAGCAGTCCACGTGTGTGGAGTACATGAACAATGCATGTTGTAGTCCGAACCATTGGACCCTTTACAGAAACACTGGGCTTCCATCAACTCACAATTACACTCAAAGGCCGCACCGTTTCGGACCTACTAAATCAACTCTGCGAAGAACGCGGAAAGAGTTTTTGTAGCACCGTATTCGATGAAGAAGGAAATCTACGTCGATACATCAAGCTCCTCGTGAATGGTCGCGGACTGCATGTATTACAGGGGCTTGACACGCCTCTATCGGATGGAGATGTGATTGCGATTTTTCCTCCTGTAGCTGGTGGCGCCTGCTCATTCTGATTATTAAAAATTGATTCCAAGCTTTTTCCATAAGGCTGGAACAACACGATCAAGAGCTTTTTCGACTTCCTCCGGTTTGACAGAGGTTACCCGGTGATCTTCAACAACCTGATTCCCGTTTATGAATACCTGTTCAACATCATGTGCAGTACAACCATAGACAATGTATCCATAAACTCCGTCAGGAAGAATCGGGGTCACGCGTGGATTAGGATGCAACATCACTAGATCGGCCTGTTTTCCGATTTCAATGGAACCCAGTTTATCTTCCAAGCCATAAACCTGAGCCCCATTTATTGTTGCCATCTCGATGACCTGTTGAGGTGTTGTAACTCTTGTGTCAAGATGGTGCACTTTGTGAATTAGATATGCTGTACGGATATTTTCAACGGCGTCAAAGATGAATCCATCGTTTCCTAAACACACAGGAATTCCGAGCTCATTCATTTCTTTGATAGGGGAGACTCCCACTGCGTTATTCATATTACTCATCGGGTTATGTGCCACACTCGCTCCGCTCCCTCGGATGAGTTCAAGTTCATCCTGGTTTACATGAACACAATGCGCAAGGACGACATCAGAACCCAGAATTCCGAGATCAAACAACCGCTCGACTGTTCGTTTATCATATCGTTCAATATTGTGGTAAACATCAATGAGTCCTTCACTGGTATGGATAGTGAGTGGGGCGGGGAGTTGATCCGCTTGTTCCCTAGTCTTTTGGATAAGTTCATCACTGAGGGTGAAAGAAGCGTGAAGGCTATACATACCATAAAGGAGGTCATGGGGGGTTTTCTGGAGTTTTTTGAGGAATCGAACGTTCTCTTTGAGGCCACGTTCTCCTTCCTCTTTGGAATTTCTTTCAGTGGCTTCAAATGCTAGGATACCTCTAATTCCAACCTCGGTGACGCCCTTTGCTATCTCATCTAATACGCCTTCAATGGACCCTGGACCTGAATAGGTGTCAGCAAAACAGGTTGTTCCACTCTTAACAAACTCGTAGCAGGATGCGAGCGCACTCGCGTATGCATCTTCATTTACAAAGGCTGAATCAACCTTCCACCAAATGCGGTCAAGAATTTGTAGAAAATCCGTTGTTGGTTTGATATCCATTGGAGCTCCGCGAAGCATGATTCCATAGAGATGCGTATGGCCGCAAATGAAGCCGGGCAACACAATTCGACCAGTTCCGTCAATCACACGATCAGCTTTTTCCTTGAGCCCCTGACCAATAGATGCAATGATTGAATCTTCGATAAGGAGATCAGTATTAGTTAGTACACGGCGTTGTGGATCCATGGTGACAATTACAGCGTTTTGAATCAAAATCCGCAATATTCTGCACTCCAAGACTTCCAAATTGGTGGTTTATGGTAATCGAGTAACCCTTTAAGCCTTCTATAACCCCTTTTTTCAGGACGTGTGGTTCTCATGACTCAATCAGGTAATAAAGTTCTCGTCGTTGATCCAGAGAAATGCACTGGTTGCGGGATTTGTGCTCTTGTATGTTCGTTTCGGCATAACAACGAATTCAACCCCGCCAGAGCTTTACTTACAATAATTCGTGATGAAAAGCACGGCATTAACATCCCAGTCATTTGTCAGCATTGCGACACTCCGTTATGTATGGAAAGCTGTCCGTCAGAAGCCATCTATCGTGACGTTGAAACCAATGCCGTATGTATCAATCAAGATAATTGCATTGGTTGCCATCAATGCCTAGTGGCCTGCCCCTTTGGTGGAATTCACATTGATCCTGCAGACGGTCGTACTGTCAAATGTGATTTGTGCGAAGGCTATGCTATGTGCGCTCAATTTTGTCCACGTGAGGCTTTGTTATATATCAAACCCAGTGACCTAACAAAACGACTTAGAGAAAAAGGCGTGAAAAAAGCCGCGGAGTTTCTTCATGTGATCTCGGGAGGTACAAAGAAATGAGTAAAGAAGACACATATTATGGATATGCAGGTCACATCGCCGATATCGACTTGACCAAATCAAAGGTAGACATTAAACCCTTAGACCTTGATTTCGCTCGACAATATCTGGGTGGAACCGGTTTTGCAGCTCGAATTCTTTGGGACCGGGTTAAACCTGACACTGATCCGTTTGACCCAGAAAATCCTATCATATTTGGAGTAGGACCCGTTACGGGGGCATTCTTCTCCCCGTCTGGGCGATTTATGGTCGCCTATAAATCTCCTCTCACTGGATTATGGGGCGAAGCTCACTGTGGAGGTCATTGGGGACCGCAACTCAAGTACGCAGGATTCGATATGGTCATTATTCAAGGGCGAGCTCCCAAACCAGTCTATTTAATGATCCGCGACGGTGACGTTTCCATCCGAGACGCTAGGCACCTTTGGACGCGGGACACAATGGAAACCACTGATATAATTCGGGAAGAAAATGGGGATAACGACATCGAAGTTGCGACCATTGGAATAGCTGGAGAAAAAAGAGTGCGCTATGCAGCGATTATTGGCTCTTACTATCGCGCTGCAGGTCGTGGTGGTGCAGGAGCGGTAATGGGCACTAAAAACCTCAAAGCAGTTGCAGCTCGAGGGTTTGGAGGAGTCAAGGTCGCCAACCCTGGCAAGTTCATGGCGGCCGCTCGTAAAGGCTACAAACAAATGACCACTGGAAAATGGGGTGAAATGAATGAGGAATCCCTCGGGAAATATGGTACGACAAATCTAGTCACAGCAATTGGTGAGATTGGACGTTTACCCACTAAGAACCACACGACCGGTGTATTTGCTGACGCTGATGCCATTGGACCTGAAACCATACGCCAAAAATATCGTACGAGCAGAGAAGCATGCTTTGGGTGTGCGCTTCAATGTAAATTTACTTCAGAAGTCAAATCCGGACCTTTCCAAGTTATTACGGGAGGTCCTGAATATGAGACGCTTATGGCTTTTGGAAGTAACTGTCTCAATAGCAACATCGAATCCATCCTTTACTTGAACCAGCTTTGTAACAGGTATGGTTTAGATACAATCAGTACCGGCTGCACAATCGCCTTCCTTTTTGAAGCTGCGGAAAACGGGATCATCTCCTCCAAAGAAGCTGATGGACTCGATCTTGCATGGGGTAATGAAAAAACCATCATTGCTCTTACTGAAAAAATTGCACACCGGGAAGGTATCGGTGATCTACTGGCGGAAGGCTCTCTACGTGCTGCACAAAAAATTGGAAAGGGTGCTGAAAGGTATGCTATTCATGTCAAAGGCATGGAAGCCTCGGGTCAGGATCCTAGACCTCAACAAAGTGTTGGATTAACTTATGCAACCAATGTACGAGGAGCAGATCATCTCCGGAGTTTAAGTTGCTATGAGGAACTCGGTTTCCCTGATGTTGCAGTTGAAAGATTTGGCGAAGAACATGCCTCTGAAGTCATGGATTTGCACAGCACAACCTTCAAAGGGCATCTAATTAAAGATCAAGAAGACCTCTACGTATTAGTGGATAGCGTTATCCTATGCAAATATGGCACCATGTGGCCGCCTGTCTATTACTTTGATATCATCGCAGAAATGCTTGAACCTCTCACGGGGTTCAAAGAGTTCGGTGATTTGAAACAGCTTCGATTAATCGCAGAACGCATTAGCAACCTTCGTCGCGCATTCAATGTGCGTGAAGGAGTTACACGCGAAAAAGAACAGCTACATCCTCGGTTTACCGAAGAACCGATTCCAGAAGGGCCTGCTAAAGGACAAGTCTGTGATTTAGATCCAATGCTCGATGAATACTATGACGTCCGTAACTGGACCCGCGATGGACTTCCCACACGATCAGAATTGAAGCGTGTAGGATTAGAGGATGTAGCAGATGAGTTAGCAAAAATGGGAAAGGTGGTTGAAAAATAATGGCAGTCGATTTGACGGTTGACATCGCTGGAATTCCTCTCCGAAATCCCGTCTTAACCGCAGCTGGACCTACCAGCCGTGATGGGGAAACGCTAGCTGAAGCCGCTAGAGGAGGTGTTGGTGGATTAGTCGCAAAGACGATCAGTGTGAAACCCGCAGAAGTTCCTCGTCCCAACATGCAAACGCTCGATCGTGGAAAGAGCCAGTGGTTACTAGCTACGGCAATGCAACATCAAATTGTCCATCTCGAACGGATTCAGGTCCGTGGCGCCTACGGATTACTAAACCATGAATTATGGAGTGACAAACACTATCAAAAGTGGCTAGACCATGAATATCCACGGGCAAAAGAAACAGGGCTAGCGCTCATC
>JBHLNC010000064.1:0-8608 GCA_048937435.1 Promethearchaeota archaeon
AAAGATTTAATAGAGGGTGCAAGTACTATCTCTGAAAATATTCAAAAGAATGAAAAACTTGTGTTAGGAGTGATTCTATGCAACCCCTTGAACAATTGGTTAAGGAGCACCGACTAATCGCGAAAGCTGTTTCAGTGACTGAAGCCTTTCGCAACGAAATAGATGCCGGTGGTCTAATCCGCCCCCGCCGTTATTGGATGCTCGTTGATTTTTGGAGCACATATGCTGACATCGTTCACCACGGCAAAGAAGAACAGCTACTGTTTCCTGCCATTATTGAACGGTCAACAGCTTCGGAGCATAATGCGACTATCGATAAACTCGTTGAAGAACACATGTATCTCCTAGGCTACATATCCGACTTACGACGGTGGGCCCGCCCCATGTTTACCGGTGACCGGGCAGCCCGCGAACGAGTAATTCGCTGCCTGGATGGATATCTAGAACTGATAGGCCCACATATCAAGCTGGAAGATGAAGAACTGTTTCCCACGGCTGCAGACCTGTTATCCAAGAAAGAGTTGAATGAATTAGCCAAAGAATTTAAGGCATTGGATGCACGGGTGAGTCCTAACGTTCACTCATATTATCGTGACCTTGTTGATAGCCTAATGAAGAAGTGAAAAATCATGGCCAATGAACGATTAATTGAATTGCTAGAAACTCAACTTACGCTTGAGAAAGAGTCGGCTCGAGCCCTACGCAAGGAAATGAAGGATATCGATCATGTAGGGATTAAAGCATTGTTTGAGATCTGTGCTGCAGATTCAACTAAACATGCTGCCATCGTTCAGATGATGCTCGAATCCTTAAAATCCGGTGAACTTTCTCGAGAGACATTCGTCAGCACCTGGCAGCAACGAAATCAAGGATTGGAAGCGATTAAAGCCCATATAGAACGCGAAAAGAAGATGATCGATCTTATCAAAGATGAAGTTCTTGCCACCGATGATAAACTTATCAAAACCCTCTTGCAGCACATCCTCAATGATGAAGAACGGCATCATAAAATCCTGAAGGAAGAAGTGTGGAAGTTCTAGCCCAGTTCATTGCCAAGAGGAGAAGTCTTTTCTTAGAGTAAATCCCATTTTGTGCCATTACAAATATGGGTCTGAGCACAATGTCTGAAAAACCGCATAAAGAATTATTTGATATGATTACTCGTGCCATGAAGATTGAAGCAAAGGCAGTTGAACTCTATGAGAAGACGGCCAAGACATTAACAAATGCAGCTGTAAAGCTTCTCATCGAAGAATTAGGAATGGACTCCGCGAAACACTTGAAGATGTACCAAACAGTCGCACGGGTACTCAAAGAAACACCATATTCTTTCAAAGATTTCGACGAACAGCGTTGGATTGATAAAGAAGTAGCTAAGCGGGACCTCAAACAGCACATCGAAGTCGAAAAACAGATGATCGAACTTCTCAAAGAGCAAATCAAGAATGTGAAGCAACCAACAATTAAAGCGATATTTGAACACATCTACGAAGACGAATTACGTCACCACAAAATCCTCATGCAAGTGATTGGCAGCCTCTAATCCCTGTCCACCTTCTGCATTTGTATAAGCTGTTGGCTCGAAAGGTGAGCCTTGCTCCTAGCTTTTACCAAAAATGTGAAGAGCTTGTGCTCTTTCAGATCTTAATTCTCTTTTTGACGTTGATAAATTACGAAAAAATTTCGTAACATACTGATTTTAACTCATTTTTAGGTAATAACAGTTAATTTTATATGGAGGAATCGCTCCATCACTATAAGGAGACTACAACAGTGCCTCCGAAACCGACCTCACCACCGAACCGATTCATTCCTTCCAACCTCCCCATACTAGGCGCAGAAGAAATAGCAGCGGTCACCGAAGTCCTCGAAAGCGGGATGTTAACTCACAAGTCGGGATCTGGTACGTTCGTCCGTCGCTTCGAAGAGGCCTTTGCGAAGTTTGTTGGTGCCAAACACGCTATCGCAATGAACTCGGGGACCGCTGCTCTTCATGCCGCCCTTCTAGCCTTCGACGTGAAGGCGGGTGATGAAGTCATCGCACCCCCATTCAGTTTTATAGCCACAACGAATATGGTGCTCCTAAATGGAGCTAAAGTGGTCTTCGCCGACATATCCCCTGACACTTTTAACCTGGACCCGGTTAAGGTGGAAGCCGTAATCACGCCAAAAACTCGTGCCATTCTACCCGTTCATTTGTATGGTCATCCTGCAGATATGGACCCATTAGTTGAGCTAGCTCAGAAACACGATCTGAGAATCATTGAGGATGCAGCACAGGCTCACGGTTCGAAGTACAAAGGTCGAAATGTGGGAACCATTGGAGATGTGGGCTGTTTCAGTTTGTACCCGAGTAAAGTCATAACTACGGGTGAAGGGGGATTACTCACAACTAATGATGATGAATTAGCCGAAACCCTGCAGCAGATACGTACGCATGGGGAAATTCGTCCTTATGAGTATGTGCAGTTGGGTCACAATTATCGGTTGCCCGAATTGCAGGCAGCCATTGGCGTTGAACAAATGAAACGGCTTCCTGCGTTTTTGAAGAAACGAAAAGCGAATGCAGAATATCTGACAAGCCATCTAGCAGATGTGAAGCATATAGTGCTCCCCAAAGAGGCGTCTTGGGCCACACATAATTGGTATCTGTATACAATTCGCATTCCTACCCCACGAAACCGGGATAGCATCCAAAAAGAATTGCACGCCGCAAAAATCGGTGCTGCGATCTATTATGAGGTTCCCCTCCATTTAACCCCAATTTACCGGCGACTCTTCCAGTACAAGGAAGGGTTGATGCCGGTATCCGAGCAAGCCGCTAAAGAAGTGTTGTCCCTCCCAGTTCACCCCGCACTCACAGAGGAAGAGAGAGCATGGGTCGTGCAGCAGAGCCTCCAAGCCCTCGCGTAACTGAGTCACATCCGTTTTGAGCCAGGGACGGAACGCCCAGTTACGCGAGGGGTTGGTTGTCTGAACTATTGTGAGAGCGTGTGGATATTAGGTTTGATAGTCAACGAGCTCTTGGAGTTTTTCATTAATATCATGGGCAAGAGGGTGGTTAGGAACTTGCTCTAGAAGCTGTTGAGCCCGTTCGAGTGAATATATGGCATCAAGGGTGAATCCTGTTTCGCGATATTGAATGATAGCCGTCTTGTATAGGAGCTCAATGGCCAGCGAGGTTTCCTCCAAGGCTAGGCTTAAGTCAATGGCATGCTCAAGAGCCTGAATCATTGTTGCCCACATTTCTGGATTTTTCTCGCGAACTGCAAAAAGTGAATTAGCCGCAGATAAGTAGCTATCGCGACCCTCGGTTTGTCTACCAGCTTTTACTTCAAGTTCAGCAAGGTGGAGGTAGCTGGTGGCAGCTTGAAATGGGGCTTCCGCAGCGGTGAAACCAGCAGCTGCATGTGCCCATAATTGTTCCAGTTGATTTGTTTTCCCAGCTGAGTCAAGTTTAGCCGCAGCCATATCAAATTCCATCAGGGCACGGTCACGCTCGTGTTGGCGAATGAATTCTTCAGCATTTTCCATGTGTTCCTCGATTGATCGTCGAAGCTCTTCTTCATCTATCATGTCCGTCACAGCCAATGAGACATTTCTCTACTCGTTAATAGCTATGATGGTGAAGTAGGAATGCAATAAAAAGTGAGGGGACTCCGGAATAAGAGAACCAAAACAGCTTATTTTAAGAAGTAGATTAGCTGATGTGAACACAAGGGAGTTAATAAAGTCCTTCCTAAATCGATTACTGAGGGTTGCGTGTGAAAACCTTTCGCCAACCATTTGTCATTGGGTTGATCTTCGTTTTTCTAATTAGTATGAGTGGAACTGCGTTCATCTCAATTCAACCAAAGGTTGCAGCCTATACACCATATGTCGGGGATATGACAGAATATGACTACGGATTTGTAAGTATTCAGCCAAATCTCACTGCAACTCAGATTTTTCACTGGACCGGGCTAACCCTTTTCGTTGGAAACTACACTCTTCATTGGCAGCAATATGTGAACTTGACCATTAGCGTTGTCAACATCGCACAAGTGGGACCCATGATTGAAGCACTTTACAATTTCTCTGTGAGCATCTTTGGTAACGTCGCTACTGTATCGAATTCATCTTGGCAAACAGTAGAATCCTTAAATGGATCGGTGTCTGCTCCTGCCCCAACTGGCGTCGCTGACGGATTATTTGCTTACCCCATCACAGATGGAATTTCTGGTTTCTTTCTTGACGATGCCACTTTAGCTACTCTTTCAACCGGGACGAACGTGATTGTAGGCAACAGCCGCTGGCAACAAATTGACTACGCTACCATCGCCTTTCAAGGAAGTGACCAGCTTTGCTATCAACTGTTTAATAGCACCTCAACTCCTGAAGAACTTCAAGAAACCAGCTTTACAATTGATCATGACGTAGGAATCTATTTCCAAGCTAATGATACTCGAATCCTTTCAGTTGACCCTATCGAACAAATATTGACCTATTACTATGAGGTCCTAGCAACGACTATTCCATTGGAACCGATTCCTAGCCCCTTACCGATTCTAATCATAATTGGGGTCGCTGTCATCGTGTCTGCGATTATTGTGTTCTTGCTAATCCGCAAGCTCCGGTTGCGACGTGGTCAAGAATAACTTGATTCGTCCATCATGTTCGACAATTTATTCAAGAAAAGTATTTCAGCACTTCTTCAACTTTTAATTGGATTTAATTTCAAGTGGAAAGTCATTTATACGAACTTACGAACAAAAGGACGGGCTTGCTGATGATTCATCGGTTGTACCATTTTCACAAAAGTGGACTAGTTCTAGTGTCAATTGTTTTTACTGATAAGGAAGAACGAATAAGCCCTGAACTGGTTTCCGGTTTTCTTTCAGCTCTACGGATGTTTGGTCAAGACCTCCTTGAAGAAGATGTCGCTAGCATCGAGACAGGTAACTACCAATTTGTCTGGGATCTGGCTGACCCAGTGCTAAGTGTGGCCCTGGCTGACCGCGAAGATGATGATGTTTCGATAATGGCCGTATTGAAAACTTTGAATGCCTTGTTTCTTGATCGTTATAGAAAGGAATTACAGCGTTGGACAGGAGAAGTGGCACCATTTCGATCATTCATTCCAGTTGCTCGAGAAGTAGTGCAGGATTATCTTCCAACCTTCGAAAAACCACCTGAGGCAATGGAACTTCGTCCAGCTATAATTCGCTTGTGGCGTCGATTCGGTCCTGGTCTTGATATTCTTCTTTATGGTCTTTTACGTGGAGCGCCCATTTTGGCGGTAGGAAGGAAAACTCGTAATCAATCGGTGATACGAGCGCTTCAGACAATGCGTCGGCGTCGTATCCCCGTTATGTACTTTGAAGATGCCGGAGCCGCCCTCCAGGTGTTGCGAGATCGTCCTGCCAACATGTCTTTCATTCTAAGCTTACCCAACCGTGCTTATGAAGCCACCTTTGCTGACTCTTCGAAAATGGGACTCACCTATGTTTGTCTCCTTGTAGAGGAACACGTGGTGCTACCGGTTGGGTTTGATCCCAAACCATTGAATATTGCTACTACTGTTGCCCATGCTGAAAAAGCGCGTGGTGAGAAGGGCTCCGAACTACGTACAATCTCCGAAACATCATTCTTGATAGTGCGAGAACGAATCGAAGAAGTGGCCCGACTTCTAGCCCAATCACCAGACATCCCCGATGGCGAGGCCTCCAGCCTTCTAAGGTTGTCCAATGAGGATTATCTGATTTTTAAGGAGCTCGCTAGTGAAGGAGGTTACATTCGTCGTGAACGAAAAAGAATCGAATTTGAACAAGGAGAAATTTGAGGACGACCTTCTTACCTTTGCCACTATTCATGATCTCCCAAAAGAATATTTTGAACTCATGAACTCAGGAAGCGAATTAGCTAAAAAAGGTGAATTCGCTCAAGCTTCTGAAAAGTTTCTGGCAGCACGAAAAGAAGTTACGAAAATTATACGTCAGCTCCTTGAAATGAAAAAAGATCCCAGAGCTCAGATGTGGCAATTTTTTGGTGTTCTATGGGCATTTAAGCTCATCAAGCCGGTTTTCTATTGGATGCTTGCACAAAGCGAAACCACTGATACCTTTGAAGAACGTAAAGCATTACTCATGGCAGCGTTTGGAGCTCACACTGTTGGTGCTGATTTGATTCTTGCATTCGAAAATCTCAACCAGAGTTTCAAAGGTGAGGATTTAGAACTGCTTCCTATGCTTGGAGAGGCCATCCGGAATTTTGAATATCGACAGCAAGTTTTGAAAAAAGCGCTTGAAGAGCAAGGAATTCAGTTCAAACTCTGAATAAATGCCTGTTAAGAGAAAATTGAGCCGATTTATATATTTAGAACGATAAACAAGGGCGACCCAAACCTTTTAATAGGAGAAGCCGCCAGAGCCAATTTTAGCGGTATTTCTTCTCACATTTAGATGAGAGGAGAAGCCGTGTAGTTCCGTTGGAGGAATTAAAATTGGCCGTAGATAAAATAGTCAAGAAAGCAATTGCCCAAAAAGCTCATAAAATGGGTTTCCAAGTATCTGCTGCAGCTTATCAAACAATCGACGACAAGGTTGAGAAATTGGTTACAGAAGCAACCCATCGAGCCAAGGCAAACAAGCGTAAGACTCTGATGCCTCATGACTTCTAGATCTATATAGAAGTCCCACTTGGCTGTGGGCAATCTCATCGGCGAGTGTGTTTCTCTGGGATTGTCCTAGCCCCTCTTTTTATTTTCTTAGCGATTCTAACTGACCTTTAATTTTGAACTAGATTGTCATTGGGTGTTGACTACCTCTTCGTTAGATGGTCCTCGCCTTCGTTCTAGTAAGGGTGTGATGATGTAAGTTCGGAGGAGAAGGTAAAAGGATAGGAAAATGGCAACGAACCCGATGGCGACTGTCCCAAGGTAGAGTAATGTGCTGAGATAACTGAGAGTATACACTATGGTAGAGGGTAATCCAGGGACGTATTCGTAGCCGAACTGAGTAAGGAAAATGAATACTCCAATAGCAGTAGGACAAGCTAAGGGCATGGCAAGAACTGGTGGAATGGCAGCGATGAGCAGGATAATCGCGAGAATGATTGCTCCAATGGCTAATGAGATGACAACTGGATCAAGGGGAATGCCAGAAAGTCCTGACAATAAATATACGGTGAAACCCATGTTGATTACAAGTGTGAGAAGCACAGTTGAGATACAGGTTCCTAATATCCAACTCACAAGATATCGAACCCACGGAACATGACTCGATTCAATGCCAAACATACCAAGAAAGTTGTTATTGTAGCGATAAACCCAGGTTATTCGGTTCCGGGCAAAGAATAACACCAGAGAAACAATTGTGATGATGATTGTCGTAATGATAATCCCGGTATTGCGGAGTTCTAAGCTCATCGTGAATTTCACCGAAGGTAATAGGTCTTGAAGGGAGAAGTTCTCTAAATAGTTACGTGTCGAGGGAACTGATATCCGAAGAGAAGAAAAAATGAATGCAGGCGGAATTTATAAGCCGTTGTACTAAATATGATGTGAAGTGCAGCGGTGGAAACTAGTTATTGGAGGAATTGGTAAATGTCCTCAACTGTTGATGCGCTAACAAAGATCTTAGAGGATTTGAATAGTTCAGGACGAGTTAATGCAAGTATCATTGCCACGGATGAAGGGTTTGTCATCGCATCGGCTGTTCGCCGAGGTGTTGATGAGAAGGTTGGAGCCGCAATGGGCAGTTTTGTTCATAACGCAGCAGATCGTGCCAGGGAAGAATTAACACTTGGTGCCATCCGCGATATCACAATCCGGTGTGAACATGGAATTCTCGTCTGTAAATCTACCCAGCTACAAGATGGTAAATATGTGATACTAGCCGCACTGGTACCACGAAATACACGGTTTTTCCTTCGTGGTCTCAACAATGCGCTTAGAGAAATCAAAGTAGCTTTACGTGAACTGGACGTCTAATTTCTTCACAAGTGAGAGTGATTTTGAGGTGAGTTCAGCTGGACTGGCTACATGATGGAGAGCGAGTTCTAGCGTCATTTCAGAATGGGACACAGCTGCGGAATCTTCTAGCGGTTACGCAAGGTGTTTCCTCAATTCCTCAAGATCAAGTGCCTGAGCTTATCCTTGAATCTGCCTTTCTAGTTTCATTAGAAGAAGGCAATATCTTACAACGTGAAGCTGATGACTCTTGGTTATTTCCAGGCTATGCCAAGGTTCAAGTGGCTATAAGGGCATTACAACTTGGAGAACCTGCCCGTCAAATATTGCAATCGTTGACGTGGCAAGAGTTTGAAGAATTCGTTGCTCATGTCTTTACCTATTATGATTTTCAAGTGCACCATCGCTTCCGATTTTCAACCAATCGTCGATTCGAAATTGACATCATCGCTCGAAGGAAGCCCACTCTCTTTTGTGTTGATTGTAAACAATACGGTGTACGTTTGGGAAAAGCCTCAGTTCTCCGCACAGCCACTGAAGAGCAACTACTTAGGACAAAAATCTTAGCGAACAATTTTGCCCGTTTTCAGGCTGACCTTGAGTGTTTAGATTGGCAGGCACCATTATTTGTTCCAATACTCGTGACAATGATGCATGAGG
>JBHLNC010000065.1:0-8581 GCA_048937435.1 Promethearchaeota archaeon
GGGAGTTTGCTAGTCAGCTATACACGTAGTCGGGCCCAAGCTGCTGGCGTCATGGATGCTGATGTGGGACTTGCTGCCCGGTCAGAACGCCTTTTCATTCTGGTCGTAACCTGCCTCTTGGTTGTAGTGTTCCCCGCCTTTCCGTATCTTGGCCTATTACTCGTTGCCATCTTGAGTCATCTTACAGTCGTGTATCGTGTGTTTTATTATCGGCACCAATTACAAGCGATGGATGCTCCGAAACCTTAAACCAGTGTAGATTTAGAGCCAGTATCATTATGTCATCGATATCCGTTTCTCATGGGTCTGGTCCTGAAGCACTGGCGCAGGCAGTGGCTCAACAACATGTGGTTATTCTTGTCGATGTACTGCGGGCAAGCAGTACCATTATTACAGCACTTGCAAACGGTGCCTCCCAGATTATTCCGGTGACCACTGTGGAAGAGGCCCGCGAACGGATTTACCATTTCCCTAATGGGTTCTTGGCTGGGGAACGCGCTGCCCACCCTCCAGCGGGATTTGATTATGGGAATTCTCCGCGTAGCTTCCTTACGGATCGCATTCACGGACGTCCTATCATTCTTACGACCAGTAATTTTACACGGACTCTCGGCACTCCCCCAAACACTGCAACTATCCTCGTTGGAGCCTTTCTGAACATTGAACATGTAACTACCACTGCTCGGGAACTATCTGAACAAAATCAGCGTCCTGTTTCTGTGGTCTCTGCGGGAAGCATGCGTGGCTATGCAGCCGAAGACGATTTTACCTCCCACCATATCATAAGCCGCTTACAATATCCTGAAGACCCCCCTAGCTACGCTGATCCTACCGATATTGCCCGGGAACTCTTGGTTAGCCGTCATGGCACAATCTTAGTCAAATCCGGCTACGAAGATGACATCTACTTTTGTGCGAAACCGAATCGTTATGACCTCACCCCTATTCTTCGCAACGGCGCCTTCATCCCCTATTGCCAACCATTTAGTTCACAAACTCGTTCAAACTAGATTTCACTTTTCTTTCTCGTTTCAAATGCTCATTTTAGTCGGTTCCTTCTCAATTGGAGATTTCGAAAACATCAATTTTCCAGTCAACTGACCACCCACTAAAATAACGTATATATCTCGCGGTTAGCATCTCAGGGGTGCTACTGATTTCCACAAGCGAAGCCACGTCTGTTCCAGGCCTCACATTACTATAGCACATTTGTGTGTGGGAGGTATCATCGACATGAAGGGAACCCGTGTAGCATCGGGCCTTCAATTAGTAATCCTTGCAATTGTGTTCACTGGATTGGTATATGGCGGACTCCTACCCCTCATACACAATACTCCAGCTAAGTGTACAAAGAGTTCCTATCACCCTTTTTTGCAGCATTCTCCTATCTCGTTGAACTCCTGGTCATTTTTTCCTTTGAACTCGGGAATGCAAGGAACCGAGAACTCACTCTTAGCCTTGTTTACGTGGGTTCAACAAAATAGTTGGCATAATTGGGAAAGCCAAACTACCTTCGCAGTTAATCCTTTTCAAGGTGCACTGACGAGGGAGACCCTCAATTTCACTAAAATTCAGCCCAAACCTATCCAACTATCTGTTGAAGATTATAACCCAGCCAATTCCCCATATGAAGATTACATCTGGTCAAATGAATACTCCTATATGAGCTTCCACATCAACGGTACTGAAGCCGTCCGGGTTGATGGGTTCTGGATATACCTTCGCGGAGAATCAAAAGGAATTTTACGCTATCGCGTTTACCAAGCCCAACCCGGAATAGAATCCAGCACCTTTGTGAATACCTCCGTACCCCTCACCGGCTGGACTGAAGTCCCAATTTCACCCACCCTCCAACCAGGTCAAGAGCAGTGGTTCTGGATCGAGACCAATGAAAGTGCATTATTACTTGATCCAACGAAGACCTACGCTAATACGTTCTATTTTGGTATTGCCCGAGCTTATGATGACGATACTCGGATCAACTGGGTGTATTGTATGGATGATGCCAATCCCGATGAAGCAGATGAAGGTGATTGCTACGGGTACATCAATTCATGGTCTTATCGAACGCGAGATTTGTTTCTTAATATCTCCATTCTTCCAGAAAATCAACACTTCAATCCTACCGATGTGAATATGGAAGTAAATGGAGAGACTGTTGCGAATCTTTCTTCACCAGCGACAGGTTCATGGGATAGCGGTCCGATCCAGCCCCCTCTCGATATTTCTAACAGCACACGCGAATTTAGCGTAACCGTCGCTTGGTCTGATTTCTATCAATGGGCTGTTGAGTTTGATGTTCTCTGGTCTGCATCTTTTCAGGATGCAAGCACGGTGCATTCAAATCTCCATCTTACATCAGGACAAGAGGGTGTGAACTGGCTCCTAACCATAATTATTGACTTCCCGAACGATGTCGATAATCAAACCATTTTACTGACTTTTCCACCAGACTGGATTATCCACTCCGTGCTACGAAATACTCTTCCTAATACCGCTTGGATAATCAACGATGACTTGCTTATCATTACTGATGCTGAAGACGGCTTATGGCAAATTCTTTGTACGGTTCCTCTTCCCATAACAGCTACCCTTAGCGGGTTCATGTTCTGGTTCATAATCATATTTCTCATTCTATTCTTCTCTTCTCTCCTCTTCTACCGCCAACAAGTCCTACTTCCGCGACAGAGAATACGCCGACAACGGCTTCAAGCATTGGCTGATTCATTCTACGATATTGAAAAAATTAAACGCGTTTTGCTCATTCACAAGGAAACCGGACTTTGCCTGTTAGATCCCATTGTGGACAAAAAAATGAAAGCGAACTTGGTCACCGCCCTGATCCAAGCTATAACCACGTTTGGGTTAAGTCTCACTGACTTCGAACAATCACCAACTGGTCAAGATGACACTCCGTCCTTACGCCAAATTACCTACCGTGACTTTCACATCATGGTTCATGATGGAAAATACATGCGGAACGCCATCATCTTCAGTCAACCTCCCAGTGGTCAATTGCATATTCAACTGGAGCAACTAACATCACGCTTTGAGGAACACTATGCTGATGTCTTTGAACACTGGGCAGGACGCCTTAACATCTTCAGTGAGGCCATCAATCTTGTCAACGAATACCTGTTCATTACCATCCGATTACCACACACCATTCACGATGGCATAATCAAGACGGTATCTCTTTCCACCGCAGAACGTGCCCTTTACAACCACGGCAAAAAGCTCAGTGCCAGTCAGGGTTCGTTTCTAATCAGAGATTTACTCAGCAAATATCAAAGTGACCGTGGAGCCAAAGGCATCGAAGTTTTCGAAGCCATCTTTAATTTACGCCAAAAGGGCATCATGGTTCCAGTCCAAACGGACTTCCCATATTCTTTCTCTAACACCCCAGCATCATAACTCGATCAACGCTTGTCTTCGAGTTAAGAATATAATTAACCGCGCATCCATGTGACGGTACCAAGTTCGGTTACAAAAATACAAGGTAAATCAAATTCAATGGCTGACTGATACAAGGCTAAGGCGCAGACCTTGCCACCACCGGTGACATCAACGACGATAGCGTGTTCACGAATGAGCTCTTGGGAAAGGGTAAACACCAATTCATACATCTTACCCAAGTCGTTGTAAAAAATATCCGATGGCACTTCATGAAGGATACGTTCGGGGGTCAGTCCACTGAGCCGTCGACGTGTGGCTTCCTCCACGAAATAATGATACTTTTCTGGACGGAATGAGGTTTCAGCCCGAATGCGTTTGGGTACAGCATGTAGTACGCCGGGATCATCCCCAATCGCGCCAAGGTACGCGACAGGGGCTTCAACGCCCAGCACACGACGTACGCTTTGAATTTCATGGGAGACAAGACGTGCCGCTTTTTCCTTTCCATCTCGGAACCGTTCGATGAGCCCATTATTTTCCAAGTGTTGCAGGTTAAAATAGAGCATGGCATCAGAAACTTCATCCACCGGCTTGGATACCCGTCGAGCAATTGCAGCACGAAGAACTAACCCCGTCTGTGGACCATCGAGTAAGTGACGGAGAATAATTTTACGGGCCTCGACGCCCCCAATGACGCGTTTAACTTTCCCTGTAGACACCCTGTGCCACCATGTTGCCGAATTCACTCATCAAAGCTAGTATACCCAGAAGTCGGGCTACTACAAAAAATAACTTGAAAGCCGCGCATATAAATGACTCGTCTCGCTAAACCAATACCTACAGGGCTTTGCGGTTTAATTCAACATCTACATCACTGATAACGTTGATAGAGATGATGCCAAAACCTGCCTGAATCTTTATAAATGAACTTCGTGGAGAAAACCTAGGGAATACAAAGACCAGCCTGGGACAGTATTCCAGCTGAACTTACCCTTTTATGAAAAAACCCTTCGAAGGAGATGAACCAAACATTGGCAGCAGAAGAAGAAATGGTCACCGCCAAACCCTTGGTGGTTGACAACGGCACCGGCCTTAGCAAAAACGGCTACGCCGGTGAAGACCAGCCACGCAGCGTCTTTCCAACGCTCATCGGGTATCCCAAGTATCCAGCCTACATGACGGACGTCGAACACTACACCCGCGAATACTACATCGGCGAAGAAGCCCTCCAACTCCGAGGTGTCCTCAAACTCGTCTACCCCATTGCCCACGGTCAAATCACTGACTGGCCCGCGATGGAAAAGATCTGGCACTACACCTTCTACAACGACTTACGTGTTGACCCCACCGAACACCCCGTCCTCTTAACCGAAGCGCCCCTCAACCCACGGGCCAACCGGGAAAAGATGGCCGAAATCATGTT
This sequence comes from Promethearchaeota archaeon, assembly GCA_048937435.1. Classification (GTDB taxonomy): domain Archaea; phylum Asgardarchaeota; class Hermodarchaeia; order Hermodarchaeales; family Hermodarchaeaceae; genus Hermodarchaeum. Next base: position 4,820 of record JBHLNC010000065.1, read on the forward strand.
CGAAACCTTCAACGTCCCCGCCATCTACGTCGCCATGCAAGCTGTCCTCAGCCTGTATGCGTCCGGGCGGACCACCGGCCTCGTCGTCGACTCCGGCGACGGCGTCACCCACATCGTCCCAATCTATGAAGGCTTTGCCTTAACCCACGCCATCAGTCGTGTCGACCTCGCAGGTCGCGACATCACCGAATACCTCCGACGCCTCCTCCGCCAACGCGGCTACAGCCTCACCACCACCGCAGAACGCGAAATCGTCCGCGACATCAAAGAAAAGCTGTGCTACGTCGCCCTTGAACCCGAAAAAGAAACCAAACTCGCCGAAAAAGTCGCCGGCATGGAAAAGAAATACATGCTCCCCGACGGCTCCACCCTCACCGTCGGCGCCGAACGCTTCCAAGGCCCCGAAGTCCTCTTCAACCCCGGCGCCATCGGCGTCGAAGCCCAACCCCTCGACGACGCCATCACCGACGCCGTCCGCAAATGCGACGTCGACCTCCGCCGCGACCTCTACGCCAACATCGTCCTCTCCGGCGGCACCACCATGTTCCCCGGACTCAAAGAACGACTCCGCAAAGAGATCATCGAACAAATCCCCGAAAACGTCGAAGTCAAAATCGTCGCCCCACCCGAACGGATGTACTCCGTCTGGATCGGCGGCTCAATCTTAGCGTCTCTAAAGACGTTCCAGAGGATGTGGGTTACGAAAAAGGAATACATGGAGCAGGGCGCTGGAGTTATCCACCGCTGCTTCTAAACGGTCTTCACTAATTGGGAGGCGTTGCCTCCCCCTTTCTCTATTTTTTATTTTTTCATTGCTTGAGTCAAACTAAGGTATCAACTAATCAGGAATCTTAGCTGCGAACTCGCGAATTATCTCATGTTTCTCCTTTAATCTAGACTGAGGATCAATAGTTGCTTGTTCACGTGCGAGAAAAATACCTTTGAGAACTTGTTGCTTAGTAAATCCTTCATAATAACTCCCTTTTTGGACGAATATTCCTGGAAAGAATCCGCCCATTTGGAGGAATTTCTTTACCGTTTTAATCCGACCCGATTCTAATCTTCCTTCACTTGGAGACAAGTCCAGATCCATCAAGTTGAAGAATTTCTGCCACTGCTCAAGTAATCTAGGGTGCTGGCAACTGAAGACTAGATGCGGGAATGGCTTGCTACTATCATTTCGGAACATCGGAGTTATGGACCCTTCAGTACACATCGCTAATCGCACTGCAAAAACTCGTGATTTTTCAGATATATCGTCCTCAATCAGAAATTGAAGAGAGGGTTGGATTTTTTCTTGGAGATATTCTTCCCATGGTTGTCCGCGTTTTGGGCGAGTACGAAAAGTTGGGCTCAGTTTTAGCAAATCTTAAAGCATGGTTTGGGTTTCCTTTTTTCGGTTGTAGGTGGTGTAGTAGGCTTTGGATCCTTGTTTGTTGGGTTTGCTCCAGTCGGGTTTGAAGTAGGCGGAGGGGGGTTGGTGATAGTGGTAGTGGATGAGGTCGGCGAAAATGGCGTGGAGAGGGTGGGCTTTGTTGGTGAAGGTGATGTAGGGGCGGTGGCCTTGGCGGTAGCCGGCGCCGCCGTCGGTGAGGAGCATGACGGCGATGAGGTGGGGAAGGTAGGGTGTGACGGTGGGGTTGGTGAGGAGGTGGGGGACTTCGGTGGAGAGGGGGAAGGTGAGGTCCTTGGATCCGCGGCGGAGGAGTTGGGCGTCGCGGAGGGAGCGGAGGGGTTGGTTGTAGCGGCGGATGATGTTTTGGATGGTGTCTTGGGTACAGTCTTTTGCCTTGGCAATTTGAAGGCTGCTTTGGTTTTTGCAGTAGTTGCAGACGATTTCGAGTTCGGTGGCAATATCAAATTTACGTTGGTAAGTAACTTTGATGCCAGGTGGTGTGGTTTGGCGTTGGTGGTGGATGGGGCAGGTTTGGCAGTTGTTGGGTGTGGGTGGGGGTTTGGGGGGCATAGTGGGTTAGCTCTCGAAGTGGGTGGGGATGCTGATGCCTTGGATGTCGCCGGTCTGGTTGATGAGAAGGGCGATGCGTCGGTGGAGGTGGTCGTCGGTGAGGAGGGTCCAGTCGGGTCGGGGGGTGGTGAGTTTGGTGCCGTCGTCGAGGCGGAAGGTGCAAGTTGTGTCGGTGATGTCGGTGCGGGTGGCGTAGATGGCCTGTTCGTTGGGGATTTCGTAGACGAGGTAGTCGTCGTTGTCGTTTTGGACGAGGTTGGCGCCTTGGGCTTGCAGGGCTTCGATGATGGCGATGCGGTCGTTGAGGGCGGTGATGACCTCGTCCCAGGTGGTGCAGTCGTTGGCGAGCCCTTTGAAGCGCATAATGTGGTGGCGGTATACGTCGAGTTGGTCGAACTCGTCTTCGGTGAGGTACTCTAAGAGTTTGTCAAAATTGATTTTCATGAGGGGTTCATCTCTGGCGGGGCGCCGGTTTTGGTTTGTTTTTATGCGTTATGGTTTTCAGGAAAAAGCGATTAAAACTCCACAACCTCAGATATGGAGTAAGGCGCTGGCGTTATCCATCGCTGCTTCTAGGTAGCTGATTTTTTAGGGGTTTACCCTTATTTTTTATGGCTCGTGGGCGGATAGGTGGCTGTATCGTATTGATGAAGGTGTAGTGAATCTATGGAGTTCGTGCATCGGCTGTTTGAATACTTGAGTTGGGCTGATAAGGTAGTGTTTGGTGTGGTGGCTAAGGTCTCGGAGGAGGAGGGTATTGCTCCGATTGGTGCTTATTCGCGGAGTATCCGTGATATTTGTGTCCATTTGGCGTATGATTATTGGGAGTGGTTGGTGGATGTGTCTGATGAGGATTGGGAAGAACCGAAGTTTTCAGCGATGAGCGTGAAGACTATTCTTGCTTTTATTGAAGGTATACAGCAGAGATGGTGGCAGTATTTCAGGGAGTTGGAGTCTGAGGGTGTTTTAGAGATAGGGTCGGGGTGTTCATTATCAGTGATGGAGCTTGTGTTTCATTTGGTAAATCATGCAACCTATCATAGGGGACAGTTAGTCTTGGCATTACGGATGTTAGGGAGAGATGTACCTATGACTGATTATGTTCCCTTTGTCAAGCGGCTCAGCTGAGCATGGAGTTTTATGCGAGTGTCTTGGTTCCATAGATCATTAGGTTCTTCTCAGACTGGAATGAATGTATTAGAAGATGATTGGTCATGAGCTGTGGACGATGCATCACTATCGACGAGCACTTCGATCAGAACTATGTTGCCAAAGAGCTCCAACTGTATCGTAATAAGGGGGCAGAGAAGACGACTCAAGTGCTGATTGATGCCCTCATTGCAGAGGGTGTGTCTGATATGACGCTTCTTGACATTGGCGGAGGAGTAGGTGCCATCCAACATGAGTTACTGAGAGCTGGAGTGAGCAGCTGTATTAGTGTGGAAGCCTCGTCAGCATATATCGAAGCGGCAAAGGAGGAGGCACAGCGTCAGGGACATGTGAAGAGCATAATACATCAATATGGGAACTTCGTGGATTTGGCCGCAGATATCCCCCAGTGTGACATTGTAACCTTGGACAGAGTGATCTGCTGCTACCCTAATGTGGAAGAACTTGTAGAGAAGTCCTCAGCATTGGCGGGAAAACTGTATGGCTTGGTTTATCCGCTGAATAATCGGAAGGTTAGGTTTCTCGGTGTATTAGAGAATCTTATCTATCGTCTTCATCGAAGTTCATTTCGTTACTTTGTGCATTCCACAGAGGTGGTTGAGGACATTGTTTGCAGGAATGATTTT
>JBHLNC010000066.1:0-8528 GCA_048937435.1 Promethearchaeota archaeon
ACGCAGTGAAGCATGAGGACAACCAATACTCACAAAGTCAATCTTGGCGTCTTCTTCGTTCAGTTCCTTTTCGGCTTGTGCTAAGTCGTTTTCAGTAATAGTGATGTTCTCTTTAGGAATCGTGGTCCTGTTGGGAGTTATCCCTTCCATGTGAAAGAGTGCCGTGCCCCCGTAGGTGGCAATTGAGGCACAAAAGGCTTTGAGTTCGTCCGTGTCGGCTGTGGAAATGCCAGTGATATAGGGGATAGCCCATTCAGCGTTTGCATCAAGGATGTCTCCAATGACTTTTCCTAAAGTACCAAATTGTGCCGTTCCAGATATTGAGGGTTTCACGGTAATTATTACGTGGGCTTGGCGACTTTTCTCGAGATGATAACCATACTCAGGTGTATATCCAGTTATGGCTGCAGCCAATGCACTGGGACCGCCTTCGCGGTTTGTTTTGGCTCCAATTACTGAGTTGGCAAAACATACGGCGCTACTTTCAGCCCAGGCGATGTGTTCTCCGAAATGAGGAAGATTGCCCACTAAATAGGGTGTACAGGTACAAGTGGTGATAATGCCCATTTTCGCAAAGGCATCGATTACTCGTTCTTGATTCTTGGCAAATTCTGGATCAATACCTAATGTCCGCCAATTTTCGAGATCCATGCCAGCAGGGTTGAGTGTTGTGAGGACCCGGACCTGCCCATCTTTAGCCATTTGTGCTAGCCAGTCTAGCCCGGGTTCACCTAAATTTGCGTAGCTTACACCCGCGATTTGAACTGAAGTAACAGGAACCATAAGTGTCGCTTCATATATTTCGCCGAGTGCGTTGAGAATTTCCATACTTTTCTGAGCTGCATAGCCATGTTTACCTTGTAGCATTTCTTGTTGGAGATTGGTTAGTTTCATAGCGTGAATCACTCCTCGAAGTACTTCTTCAAGTCGACGTGTGGAAAGCTTGCCTTGGCAAAGGTTTTCCCTTTCTCGACTTTCAGAGGAGCAGTGAGATCAAAACCCAATTTAGTTGTAAGGTAGGTTCCAGGCTCCGAGCTGGGATCCAAACTACTTCCCCGTTCTTTTTCTTTGACAACGAGGTCAAGATCACCTTGAAACCGAGTGGCCATAGCCCATTCTACGTCATAGGGATCATAGATGTCGATATCCTTATCGACGATATAGGCGTGTTTGAGACTCCGGTGACCTTCAAAAGCGCCTTCGATGGCAAGTTTACCGTCTTCTTCACGTTGTTTATCGATTTGGATCACTGCATGGAGCCAGCTGCATCCACCAGGGTCAATATTCACATCTAAACAACGAACACCCTTCTCGTTGATCTTACGGAAGATGGTTGGTTCCCGAGGCATCCCCATGAGAACCTTGTGTTCAAAGGCGCCCGGAAGAAGAGCTTGCCATATTGCATCTTTTCGGTGTGTGATACAAGTAACTTCAAAGAGGGGTTCATTTCGGATGATATCATAGGTCTGAGTCAAGTCAATGAAAGGCCCTTCGTCATGTCGCTTATCTCGATACACTTTGCCTTCGAGTACCCATTCACAATCAGCGGGAATGAGCAAATCTGAAGTTTTTGCTTTCACCACTCGAATCGGTTCTAAGGCATTAGCAATTTCGAGTTCGTTGATTCCAATTTCGACACTAGTCGCAGCGGCAACCAAGATGTTTGGAGAATTACCTATACAAAAAGCAACATCTACTGTACCAAGATCTTCCATGAAAGTGTGAAAATTCCGTTTGGCGACAACTCGTGTGCTCATTCTATCTTTTTTGATTTGCATCGCTCGGTGGAAGTCAAGGTTCTGCCCGTATTTGGGATGCCCTGCCACAACAACAGCAGATGAGATATAAGGTCCACCATCTCGCTCATTATGAAATACAATAGGCACTTTGTCGAGATCAATTGTTTTTTCAACAACTTCTTGACAGGGAGCAACGTTGACCTCTTCAGGAGCAGAACGGTCTTCAATGGCTTTGCTAAGAGTAGGAATAATATCGCTTGTAGATATGCCGAGATATGAGGCAATACTATCTTTACTACAAAATAGATTACCCATAATTCGGAACTCCGAATCTTTCACATTTTCAAAGAGGACTGGTTTTGGTTCAACAGCTTTCAAAATTCCAGCAGCTTCTAATCGTTTTGACACTGGTTTTTTTACTTTTAGAAGAGATCCTTCTTTCTCAAGGTTTTGCAAATATTCACGTAGACCCATTACTATTCGCCTCTCAAGTTTTTAGATTCCAATTCGATATCGCCAGGCTGAAAAGCCCCGTTGTTTGATTGTACCAAACACATTATTTTGGAGGTCCCGCCCAGGCGTCAACGCCACCATATTGCCACCACGTCCAGTTCCCGTTAATTTGGCACCCCACGCGCCTGCTTGCCGAGAGACACCCACAAGTTCCTCTAACTCAACACAAGAAACTCCAATTTCAATCAGTAGATTATGGTTTTGATTCATGAGTAAACCAATTAGTTGGAGATCCATATCATCAAAGCCTTTCCGTGCAGCTTCAGCTATATCCGCGTAATCCTCAGCAATCTGATCCCACCATTTAGTCTTCTCCTCTTTCAGTTTCCGTACATCACCCACCACTTCTTTTGTGCTAGCCGTGATGCCCGTGCTGGCAATTACTATGTCCGTGGGTTCTTTCAGTTTAATCGTTTCAATGGTAGGGTCTCCACCACTGAGATCGCGTTTGTACCAGACGATTCCACCAAAAGTCGCAGCAGTATTGTCAATGCCGCTAGGTGTGCCATGATAGCCTAATTCGCCCTCATAGGCACACGCGTTGACTTTGTTGTCATCCCAACCTAGCCTGAATTCGTCGTTTAGCGCCCGTGCAATGGCAGTGCAACTTGCAGCACTTGCCCCAATACCACTGGCGCAGACAAGTTTGCCACCGAGTGTAATATGAAGGCCTTGTTGGTTAACATCAATATCAGCAAAACGGAGAATATTGTCGATGGACGCTTTTTGCTCATTTAATTTCTTTTTCTTGTATCCAGGGACCGCGGGACGATTATCGGTGATTTTCCACCCGGGTTCTGAAATTCGTCTGACTGTCGCAGTTGTGGTGGAACCTACAGCGGCTGCTATTGCAGGAAATCCATAGACTACAAAATGTTCACCAAACAGGATGACTTTGCCAAAACCTGAGCCTCTGCCCAACGTTATTTACCTCCTGAAATGAAATTGTAATCGAAACTAGGCATTTTCGCCTAATTTATTTGGGGAATTACGAGTCGTTTCAGAGCTCGGCGCTTAATAGCCTTTCCATGGTTTGCTGAAAGATGTAGAGATGAGAAAAATGATTTGAAAGAAGGAAAAACTGAGTTTAGGTTTCAATACGGCGTAGGATCGCCTCGAAGTCTTCTACTTTGAATGGAAATTCAGCTTCAGGAGCGAGCTGACCTCGTTCGCGAAGGACTTGTCGGGCTAAAAGCCAGTATGTCAAAGAGAGGGATTTTCGACCTTTGTTATTGCAGGGAACTGCGAGATCAATATACTGAAGTGAATTATCAGTATCGACGAGAGCAATGATGGGTATACGAATTTTTGCACCTTCTCTGACCGCTTGAGCATCAGCCCGGGGATCTGTAACTAAAAGAAGCGTTGGTTCAGTATACTGAGGAAGTCGGGGATTTGTAAAGGTTCCAGGAATGAATCGCCCGGAGAGTGGTGTTGTGCCAGTTACTGTACAGAAAGTTGAGATAGGCTTTTGTGCATATTGTCGGGCCCCAACCACTGCAACTGTAGCTGGATCAGCACGAGCGAGCATTCGAGATGCGACGCGAATACGTTCATCAAATTTGCGAATATCAAGGACGTAGAGCCCGTCTTGGCGCACTCTGTAGATATACGGCTCCATGGTAACGGTTTTGACCTGCGTCCCAATGTGAATTCCAGCCGCCAAATATTGGTCAAGTGCAACGAGAAGATCTTCTGTCATGGCTAGGTCCGCTCCGCAAATTGTAAAATATCATCGATGATATCAACGTGGCTAAGCAGCATTCTTCGACAACAGTAGCGGTTCAACCCCATTGAATCTAGGACAGCAGCAGGATCTTCACCTTGTCGAACACGACGACTGAAGTCTTCCCATTTATCGGCAACAAGTCGACCGCACGTGAAACAACGAATCGGAATAATCATCTTTTAACACTCCATGCTATCGATAGCTCTTTTGTCTTTTAGCGCGTGCGCCAGGACCACCAAATTTCTTCTTTTCTTTTTGGCGCGAATCTCCTGCCATAAGCGTTCGATCATATTCAACGAACTGTCGTCGGAGATCGACACTTTTTGTAAAATCAACTAAACCACGAGCAATTGCTATGCGAGAGGCTTGAGCTTGCCCCATCACCCCGCCCCCACGAACATTTACTCGAATATCAACGTTGGACTTTACTTCATCACTAGCAAGGAGCAAAGGTTCTTCGATGATGTATCGAGCCATTAATGGAGAAAAATTCTCAATTGGTATTTTGTTAATAAAGACTCGACCGGTTCCTTCCCGTATGGTTGCACGGGCGATGGCCGCTTTCCGTTTTCCAGAACTGATGATTATTTTCATGTTACTCCCTTCCATCCAAGTTCACGGGCAATTTCACCTAAATAGATTGTACGACGCCCTTTTCTTTCATATTCAGATAGGTCAAGTTGACGGTTTGTTTTGATTCCTTCAGGAGCGCCAACGTAAACACGAAGACGCTTCATAGCTTTCCGTCCACGCTCTTTTTTCCATGGCACCATGCCACGAATAATCCTTCGAAGCAAACGGTCAGGATGACGCGGATGTAAAGGACCCTTCCAGGGGGCAGTTAGAGTTCGAATTCCAAGGCGTTCCTTGTATTCGAGGATGAGACTTGAACGGTCGCCTGAAAGAACTGCTTTTTCAGCATTGATGACTATGGCATATTCACCTTGAAGAAGCTCTTTGGCAACAGCACTAGCTAAGCGCCCCGCAACAGTGTTGTTGGCATCAGCTAATAGTGGTTCAACAGAGTCCGGAGTTTCTTTTCCTGTAGATTGCTTAGCCATTCAAAGTCCTCCTTAGTTAATGAGCTTGACATTCTTTCCTGTGGGATTCATTTCCATGAGTTCCTCGAGTGTGAAGCACTTCCCACCTTGTGCTTCGATTTTTGCACGCGCTTGTGCAGAGAAGGTGTAGGCAGCCACTTGAAGTTTATCCACGACTATACCATCAGAGAGTACTTTTCCAGGTACGACCATTACTTGACCCTTTGTGTAATGGCGTTGAAGGTCACCGATATTAACAGTCACACGATTGCGACGGGCAGTTTGTAGGTCCTCAAAAAGGATTCGCCAGATACGACCACCCGGGTTCCGAGATTGTCGTTTAAGTTTGATAATAAGGCGCCGACGAGTGTCATTAAGTGATTTTGTCTTCATAATCTATCACGCTCATTAGCCCTTTTTTGTCTTAGTTTTTGAGGAAGCCTTGGTCTTGGTGGTCTTTACCTCCTTCTTGGGAGGCGCCTTCTTCTTGGCAGGGGTTTTCTTCGTCGGGGGAGCTCGTCCAGGGAGAATTGATATTAACTCTTCGTATTTCTTGCTGAAGACTTCGAAGCTTTTTTCCATGATTTCTTCGGGAGAAAGTGCACCGGTTGATTCAATTGTGACAATGAAGCTATTTTCATCATAGGTGACTGTGATCGCTTTTACATCGCAGGTTTCAACACAAAGATTACATAGAGTGCAGTTTAATTCGTCGACCACCACGGCCTTCTCATTTTTCATTTCAAAGACCTTTCTGAAGCAGGCCGTCACACACTCTTTGCAGCCATCACATTTACTAGTATCTACTTTGACACTCGGAATCATTTTGTAAGCCATTGTAGAGACAGGTTGCCATTTTGCATGATCTTGCCCGATACCCAATCGAGCGTACGCTTCAACGACAATTCTTTGACCCTTAGCAAGTTTTGCAATAGGGATTTTATCACTTATGGGAATCGTTTCAGGGTCTTGTGGCTTCAAGTCCCCAGTCGTAGCGATGTATCCATCTTCAGGTGCTTCAACTTCCATGGTGAATCCGGCTTGACAAAGATGACAACCCGCGCCTTCGCAAGTACATTCCTCGGAGCGGATGTATTGGTCGTAATTAGTTTTGAGAGGGACTAACCCGAGACGATGAGCGATGATTTCATCAAAGATGGGGGATTGATTCTCAAGAATCACTACCTCCTCTATTGCCATAGTAGGGGTTTCAGCGATTATGATTCGACGGAGTGCGTTCATTAGACCTGGACGTACACCCTCAATTCGTAATTTGAGTGTATCTTCCGTTTTTTCAAGCAAAGTCGCTTTCATACCTAATCGCCTCGATTTTATTACCCTCTATAATGCTCCTTACACTCTTCGACCACGGCGACCTCCAGGACGACGAGTGCCGTCATGAGGCATTGGAGTTACTTCTTCGATTCGTCCAATGCGTAAACCAGCTCGGGCCAATGCACGAATGGCAGCTTGGGCACCTGGGCCAGGTGTTTTGGGACCATGTCCTCCTGGGGCTCGGACCTTGATATTTACTCGTGTGATATCCTTGTCCATAGCAGCTCGAGCGGCACGAAATGCGGCCTGCATTGCAGCATAGGGAGAACTTTCATCGCGGTCCGCTCTCACAATCATTCCACCCGATGCACGGGCAATCGTTTCAGCACCGGTTATATCAGTGATATGCACAATGGTGTCGTTATAGGAACTGTAGATGTGTGCGACACCCCATTTTTCCTCACTGTCTACAGGAGTAGGCGTTCGGACACGCCCACCAGAACGTGGCGATCGAGATCGGGTTCGCCTACGTGGCTTTTCTTCTTCAGGTTCTTCTGGTGCTTCAGGCTTTTTAGTAGCTTCTTTCGTCGGAGGTGCCGCCTCCTCCTTCTTGGGAGTTTCTTCTTTTGGAGGAGGTAAGATTTCCTTGGGTTCCTTCGTTTTCTTTTCCGGTTTCTCCTCCACTTTCTTATCCGGCTTCGCTTCTGCCTTCTTTTTTGGTTTCTCCTCAGGCTCCGATTTTGTTTTCTTTTCTTTTGCCATAATCAATCAGCACCCAAAAGTAATCCCCTTTGCCCAGCATAACAAATTACGAAGTGGTTCTTTTCTTCGATGAGGGTTTCTTCTCTTTTGCAGGAGGTTTTTCCTCCTCCACTTCTACTTCTTCCACATCCTCAATATCGATTTCATCGTCAATTGATATTTCCTTTATGTCACGGATTTTTTCAATCTTGACCTCAATACGCTCTGGCTTCTCAACAGGTTCCTCAGGCGGTTTTGTCGGTGGTGCCACTGGTTCACCCTTAGGTAGTTCAGGATGGTTGGGTTGCCTGTAGGGACTATCAGGAGTGTAGGTGAGTGTCTTTTCCTGATCCCGATGCATTAACATTCCGGGAGAAGTGACACGATTCTTATCTAAGGCGATATGCCCATGCACAATTAATTGACGGGCATGATGCATTGTTTTCGCGAGGCCTTGTCGTACAACTTGGGTTTGTAATCGACGTTCTAAGATATCCCGAATTGTCAGATTCAAAATGTCATCCATTTGGGATTTCTCATCAATTAGTGATAGCCGATTTACGTGGTTTAGTAATTCTTTCTCTCGGCTTTCCCGTGATTCAACGGGTAGAGCTACAAGATCTCGAGCTGTACCTCGAAATCGGGCTAGCATAGTTCGATGTCGCCAAAGTTCTCGTTTATTTCGGAGCCCATATTCTCCTACGTAAATAAGCTCATCCGCAAGGCGCGTCTTTTGCCAAGGATGACCCGGTGCAACGTATTTTTTCTTAGGTTTCCGTATGCCGCCCATAATCTATTCGCCTTCTAAACTCGTCGCTTCCGTGAAACACCAACTGTCCTTCCTCTTCGACCTGTTGTCCGAGTACGCTGTCCTCGAACCTTTAAACCTAAGCCGTGACGGATACCACGCCAGTGTTTTGTTTTCATAAGATAGTCGATATCCATTTTCAACTGGAAGTCAAGATCCGACCCGATGAGATGCTTATTCTTTCCTGAAGCCATATCTTTCTGTCGATTTAACATCCAATGAGGAATATGATGTTTCGATGGGTCTTGGAGGACCTCCTCAATTTTTGCCACCTCAGCATCGGTGATGTAACCCGCGCGTTGGTCTGGGTTTAACTTAGCAGCCTCAACGATAGCTCGGGCTAATCGAAGGCCAACCCCTTTGACATTGCTTAAAGCCATGTCAAGTTTCTGGCTACCGTCAATATCGGTACGAGCAATCCGGATGATATGTCGATAGGAAGATGACAAATTAGCACCTCAAGTAGCACTAGCTCTGAGCTACGGCAATCGAAATACAGAACCGCTTAAAAATGTGTTGCCTTGACTTGCCTTACTAACTCCAAATTCTAATAACAAAACTCCAGTTGGACCTTCAGAGAAAAACAGCTTTAGCTAAATCTTTAAAGGTGGCTGTACAGGAAATGAACGCCAAGCCGCGGTAGCCAAGTGGTTTACGGCGCAGGCCTGGAAATTCTCGATTAC
>JBHLNC010000067.1:0-8420 GCA_048937435.1 Promethearchaeota archaeon
TGATAACGACAATAAGTAAGACTAGGACGATGTAGATACCATAATCCTGAATCTTATTTGCAGTAGAAATCAGTATCCGGGTTATAAATGGTAGCTCAACGCCAAGTTGGCTATACAAAGCGCCAAAAGATGGCAAAACATAGGTACAGCATCTTTCTTGGTTGCGTGATTCCTAATCGTCTCCCACAAATTGAAGCCGCAACTCGTCTTGTAATGCCTAAACTTAATGTCGAACTGGTTGAGATGGAAGGGGCTTCTTGCTGTCCTGCACCTGGTGTTATCAAATCTTTTGACATCGATACTTGGCTAGCACTTACTGCCCGAAATATCGCCATATCGGAAGAAAACGGACTCGACATCCTTGTGTTATGCAACGGCTGTTATGGAACGCTTATTGCTGGCGTTCATGATTTGAAAGATCTTGAAAAGCGAAAACGTGTAAACAAGATTTTGAAAGGAACGGGACATCAGGTCAAAGGGACAATAACCGCCAAGCATCTAGTGGAAGTGCTCTACAAAGATGTGGGGAAGGAAGCCATCGAGGAAACTATCGTAAATCCCATCGATGCCCGCTTTGCCATCCATGTCGGTTGTCACCTGCTCAAGCCCAGTGACATCCGACCTTGGGGTTTTGTTGAAGACTTTACGCTTGTAGACGAACTCGTTGAGCTAGTTGGGGGGACTACTGTCGATTACAAACTCAAAGACATGTGTTGTGGTGCCGGTGGCGGTGTTCGATCAGCAGAATTGGAAGTATCTAATGACATGGTCAGAGAAAAGGTGGAAGCCATGCAGCGAGCTAAGGTTGACGCCCTAGTCAATGTCTGCAACTTCTGTCATCTACAATTCGACGTAGGTCAATTACAATTAAACAACGAATACGGGACAGACTATCAAATTCCCGTTCTGTACTACACTCAGCTCCTTGGACTTGCCCAGGGCTTTACACCGAAACAAATGGGATTGGATAAACACTACATATCCACAAAGCCGTTTCTGGACAAAATTGGGATGAGCGTGTGATGTTGACGCGACACGAACGTGTACCCATTCTACCAGAAGAGGAATCCGATACGAAGTGGCGCCTAGTCGTCAATGAGGACTGGTGCAAGGGTTGTGGATTCTGCTACACCTTCTGCCCCCGAGAAGTGCTTGAAAAATCCGAGGATTTCAACGCTAAAGGTTACTACCCTCCCGTCGCCGTCGATACAAATCGCTGTGTTGGTTGCAAGCTCTGTGAAGCCATCTGCCCAGAATTTGCTATTCACGTTGTAGAACAGAAAACTAACGCAAAAAAGGGTGAGAAATAATGCAAACTACGGCTCTAACCGGAGAAATATTCACCCAGGGCGACATTGCCGCTGCTGAGGGTGCTATTGCGGCAGGTTGTCGGTTCTTTGCAGGCTATCCAATTACACCGGCAACTGAAATCGCTGAACGCATGGCTTATCGGCTTCCGCGTATCGGTGGACGATACATCCAAATGGAAGATGAAATCGCCTCCTGCACAGCTGTCGTTGGTGCCTCCTATTCGGGTGTCAAAGCGATGACCGCTACTTCAGGACCAGGCATGAGTCTCATGAACGAAACCATCGGACTCGCAGCGATGACTGAAACCCCAATGGTGCTAGTAAATGTTATGCGTGGTGGCCCCTCAACAGGTCAACCCACCGAAGCAAGCCAAAGTGATATCATGCAAGCCAAATGGGGAAGCCATGGCGATTACGAAATCATAGCCCTAATCCCCTCTTCAGTCCAAGAAATGTTTGATCTCACTATCGAAGCATTCAACCTATCCGAACAATTTCGCGTTCCGACCTTTGTCCTAGCGGATGCAATTATCGGACATATGCGTGAACGGCTCATCATTCCTCCAGAGAATGAACTCAAGATTGTTAATCGTAAAAAGCCTACTGTTCCACCGGAAGAATATCTCCCCTTCAAAGCAGAGGAGGACCTCGTTCCACCAATGGCTGTTTTTGGAGAAGGGTATCACTTCTATGCAACAGGATTAACTCATGACGAACGCGGTTATCCAGTCATGACTGAAGAAGCCCAGCTAGCCCTTATTCCGCGCCTCTGTGATAAAATCCGAAAAAATGCTGATAAAATCACACAAGCCGAGAGTATTGAAACAGAAGATGCTGAAATCTTGGTTGTGGCCTATGGTGGTGAAGCCCGAACCGTAATGCGCGTAGTCAAAGATGCACGTAAACAAGGCATGAAAATCGGATTATTCCGTCCAATCAGTGTTTGGCCATTCCCCAAAGAACAACTGAAAGCTGCGGCTACAAATGCTCAACATGTAATTGTTGCTGAGCTCAACTATGGCCAATTAATCGGTGAAGTGGAACGGGTAATTCGAAATGAAATACCCGTCCATCTTATTCCCCGCGTGTGTGGTTCTCCACATCCACCAGACGAACTCATGAAAGAAATTAGGAGGCGTATTAAGTGACCACAACGCCACAAATCTCAACCACTGAGGAACATCCAATCCTTCAATACATCCGTCGTGACCGACTTCCACATATATTTTGCAGTGCTTGTGGCATCGGCACAGTTCTCCAAGCATTTGCCTCTGCTCTCCATAGCCTAAACTATGATATGGATCGCCTAGTAATCGTTAGCGGAATTGGTTGCACTGGACGCGCAAGTGGTTATTTTGAAGCCGATGGCTACCATACGACACACGGACGAGCAATAGCCTTCGCAACAGGTGTCAAAGTAGCAAACCCCAAACTAAAACCTGTTGTCATTAGTGGTGATGGCGATCTTTTTGCCATTGGCGGAAACCACTTCATCCATGCGGCCCGTCGCAATGTCGATATGCTCGTTCTGTGCGTCAACAACTTTAACTATGGTATGACTGGTGGACAAATGGGTCCGACAACACCCGTCTCTGCGATAACCGTCACGTCCCCTGATGGTAATATTGAACACCCCTTTAACCTCGTGAGTGTAGCGGCGGCCTCTGGCGCCATTTACGTCGCAAGATGGACGGCTCTTCATGCCCGCCGCCTCGCCAAATCTATTGAAAAAGCCATTCAGAAAAAAGGCTTCACATTCATCGAAGTCGTTGCACCCTGTCCCACACTCTATGATCGCTACAACCGCTATGGAAGCGGTCTTGATGTCATGAAAAAATATCGCGAAATATCTGTTATCCGAAACTTCACTGATCCTATGAAAGCAGAAATTGACTATCGAACCCGCATTGTATGCGGAGAATTCGTTGACAGCGAAAAGCCTGAATTTGCAGATCTTCTCGGCAAACACGCCGAGAAACTTCAGAAGAGGTGATTAGGAAACAATGACACGAATCGAAATCCGACTCGGCGGTTTAGGCGGACAAGGCATAATCAAATCTGCGGTCATCATTGGCGAGGCGGCTTCTATCCATGATGGTAAGGAAGCCGTACAGACTGCTTCCTATGGACCTGAATCTCGTGGGAGTGCTTGTAAAGCCGAAGTTATTATTTCAGATACGCCAGTTGACTATCCCCTCGTTTTGGCACCTCAGATAATGGTGGCCCTGTCCAATGATGCCTTCCATAAATACAAGGACGATCTCAGCGAGGGATCAATTGTAATTATTGATTCAGATTTGGTAAAAGCAGGAAAAATTAAGCCAGGTGTGCAGGTGTATCACGTACCTGCAGCAGCTACTGCACACCAAGTCCTCAACAATCCGTTGGTAACTAATGTCGTGATGCTGGGTGCCTTCACGGCAATTAGCAAAGCAGTAACCATCAAGGCAATGCAGAAATCCATTGCAAAGGCATTTCCCAAGCACCGGGAACTCAATCTCCGCGCTTTCGACGAGGGTATGAAACTCGGACAGGAAGCATTGGAGCAATCATCAAATACAAAGTGAAAAACTGATGTCGACAGAAAAACCCAAAATTGGCGTCTTCATCTGCCACTGCGGATCAAACATCGCTGGCGTAATCGACATACCAAAACTCGTTGATTATGCAGCGACACTTCCTAACGTCGTCGTAGCTGAAGACTATCGATACATGTGCTCAGATCCAGGGCAAGACCTCATCCGAGAACGCGCACGAGAAAAAGGCCTCAATCGCGTCGTTGTCGCGGCATGCAGCCCTACACTCCACGAACCCACCTTCCGCCGTGTTCTCGAAAGCATGGGACTCAACCCCTTCTTCTTCGATATGTCCAACATACGAGAACACTGCTCATGGGTCCATACACACGAAGAAGAAGCCGCCCTTGAAAAAGCCAAAGATCTAGTTAAAATGGCGGTTGCACGAGCTGCCGAACTCGAACCCCTCCAAGAAAAGGAAGTCGACGTTAAAGCCAACGTTTTGGTGGTTGGTGCGGGTATCTCAGGCATCCAAGCAGCACTCGATATCGCAGATGCTGGGTACAAAGTCTATCTCGTTGAAAAAGAACCTAGCATTGGCGGGCACATGGCCCAACTCGATAAGACCTTCCCCACGCTAGACTGTTCCAGCTGTATCCTCACGCCGAAGATGAGCCTCGTGGGACAACATCCTAACATCGAACTCCTCACCTACAGTGAAGTCCGTGAAGTGGAAGGCTTTGTAGGCAACTTCAAAGTGAAGGTCGAGCGGAAACCCCGCTACGTTATCGAAGACAAGTGTACCGCTTGTGATGATTGTGTGGAAGTCTGCCCCGTAAACGTTCCCTCCGAATTTAATGCCGGGCTTGGTTGGCGTAAAGCCATCTATATCCCCTTTGCCCAAGCAGTACCTAACGCTTACGTCATAGACACCGAACACTGCCTTGGCATGACCCCGATTGCCTGTGGTAAATGCAAAGACGCCTGCGAAGCCGAAGCCATTGACTACGAGATGAAACCGGAAATCCTCGAGCTCGATATTGGTGCAATCATTGTCGCAACAGGATTCGAACTCTTCAACGCCTTGGAACAACTCGAATACGGCTATGGCAAATATCCTGATGTCATGACCAATCTCGAAATGGAACGCATGCTCAGCGCAGCCGGACCTACCGAAGGCAAAATACTCCGCCCCTCCACCATGAAAAAACCCAAACACATCGCCTACATCCAATGTGTAGGCTCACGGAATGAACGTTACAACAGCTACTGCTCCCGAGTCTGCTGCATGGCTGCACTAAAACAGGCTCGACAAATCCGTGAAAAATACCCCGACATCAAAGTCACCATATTCTACATCGATATGCGCGCCTTCGGCAAAGGTTATGAAGAATTCTACGAAACCACCGCCCGAGAATACGGCGTCACCTTCGTACGCGGTCGCGTCTCCGAAGTCCGAGGTTCATTTGATTCTGACCGAATTGTTGTACGCGGGGAAGACACCTTCTTAGCACAACCAGTCGAAACTGAAGCTGATATCGTCGTCCTCTCCTGCGGCATTGAAGCTGCAAAAGATCAAGAAGACCTTGCCCGCATTTTTGGCATCCAACGCAGTGCCGATGGATTCTTCCTGGAAGCCCACCCCAAGCTCCGTCCTGTCGAAACCAACACCGACGGCATCTTCATCGCTGGTGCCGCTCAAGGACCCAAAGACATCCCCGACTCCGTCGCCCAAGCCAAAGGCGCAGCAGCGAGTGCCCTCTCCATGGTAGCCGCAGGTCGTGTCAAAGTCCAACCCTACACTGCTGTTGTGAATGAAGACCTCTGTGCTGGGTGCGGAATCTGTGAAGCCTCCTGCCCCTATGGCGCCGTCGAAGTCGTCGACAATATCGCCAAAGTAACCGAAGCCCAATGCAAAGGCTGTGGCACATGCGCGGCCGCATGCCCGAACCAAGCAATCGCACCTCAACATTTCACCATGGAACAGATCATCGCCCAATTAGATGCCCTCTTCCAGGAGGCACGGTAACATGGCTAAAAAGAACTGGGAACCAAAGATTGTCACATTCGCCTGTCGCTGGTGTAGCTACGCCGGAGCTGATATGGCTGGTACCTCCCGCATCCAATATCCCCCAAACGCGCGAGTCATCCGCGTCAACTGCAGTGGTCGCGTCGATCCACAGTTCATTTTACGTGCACTCAAACTGAACGCTGACGGTGTCCTCATCGCGGGCTGCCATTTCGGCGACTGCCATTATATCTCTGGGAATTATCAAACTTCTCGACGTGTAGCCCTTCTCAAGGAGTACCTCAAAGAAATTGGCCTCGAACCTGAACGACTTCGGTTGGAATGGATTTCTGCTGCGGAAGGAAAAAAATTTGCAGAGACCATGAAGTCATTCGTAAATGAGATTAAGCTTTTAGGACCCAATCCGCTTGCAAACGGAGGACCCAAAGATGACGAAGCCTAGCCTTGCCGTCGAAACCCTCAGCATCTGTTCAGGCTGTGAAATTGCCATCCTTGACCTACACCTAGCACTCGCTGACGTCCTCGACGCCATCGACCTCAAATACATCCAAGTCCTCATGGACCACCGCGAACCCCCCAAAGAAGGCGTCACCGTCGGCTTCGTCTCAGGCGGTGTCCGCAATGAAGAACACCTCGAACGCCTCAAAATGCTCCGCGAACGCAGTCAAATCCTCGTTGCCTTCGGCGCCTGCAGCGCATTCGGCGGTGTACCCGGGCTCGCCAACCTACACACTAAGGACGAAATCATGGAAGAAGTCTATATCAACACCAAATCCACCGTCAATCCCAAGAAAATCATCCCTAACAAAATCGTCCCCCCCATGTTAGAAGAACTTCATCCCGTCGATGACTTTGTAAAAGTCGACTATGTACTCCCCGGATGCCCCCCACCCCCCAAACTCATTGCCGAACTCGTCACTAGCCTTCTCGAAGGGAAAGAATTCAAACTCGAACCCAAAACCGTCTGCGACCAATGCCCCCTCATCAAAGAAGAAAAAAGCGTCACCGAATTCAAACGCTGGGGCACCGAGAAAATCTTCCCTGAACGCTGTCTCCTCGAACAGGGCTTTCAATGTCTCGGACCCGTTACTCAAGGTGGCTGTGAAGCCCGTTGCCCCACAGCACTCGCCGGCTGTCGAGGCTGTTTTGGACCTACCGAAAGCGTCACTGATCAAGCTGCCAAAATGATAGGGGCACTCGGCAGTATCGTGGTTCAAGATCCCACCAAAGCACCCGCCCCAGACCAAATTGTTAAAGAAATACCCGACCTCATCGGCACCTTTCTCCGCTTCACCTTTGCCCACTCCACATTCAAAAAAGCCGTTCATACCAATGTGGTCAAAACCAAACCTGCGGAGGCCAAAACATGAGTAAGAAAAATAAAACTCTCACAATTGCTCCCGTCTCCCGTGTTGAAGGACACGGCGCCATCACAATTAACCTAGATGAAAAAGGCAACGTCGCCAAAGCCCACTTCTCCGTCATGGATGTACGCGGCTATGAAAAATTCATGCAAAACCGACCCGTCGAAGAAGCCAACCGCATCGCCACACGCATGTGTGGCATCTGCCCGGTCAGCCACCACCTCACCTCCGCCAAAGCCGCCGATGCCCTTTATGCAGTTGATCCTCCCCGCACCGCCAAACTCCTCCGAGAGCTCATGCATCAGAACCAGATGCTCCACTCCCACGTTTTACACTTCTTCTATCTCGCTGCCCCCGATCTTCTCATCCCAGATGGCGACCCCTCAACGCGCCACGTTGTGACCCTTCTCAAACAAAACCCCGACCTGGTGAAAAAAGTCATTCGCCTCCGCCAAATTGGTCAAGACGGCATCAAGGTCACCGGTGGACGATCCATCCATCCTGTGACCGCTCAAGCTGGAGGCATCTCCAAGCCACTCAGCGAAGAAGAACGCGACGAAATGCTCAAATGGAACGAAGAAGCCTACAACCTCTTCCACGAACTCTACCCAGTCGTCCAACCCCTCCTCGGACAAGTCGAAGTCCTCGACGAACTCAAAACCGGATACGTCGGCCTCGTTAACAACGGCAACCTCGAATTCTACGACGGACCCGTCCGCATGATTACCTCCGAAGGTAAACGCCTCGCCGAATACCCCATCAAAGACTACCTCAAATACATCGGCGAACACGTCGAAGACTACTCCTACCTCAAGTTTCCCTTCTACCTCCCCCACGGCTGGCCCAAAGGCATCTACCGCGTTGGACCCCTCGCCCGCATCAACGTCGCCGACAAAATCTCCACCCCTGAAGCCAATGCCGAACTCGATAAGTTCCGTGCCCAATTCGGCCACACCCCCGACCACACCTTCCTCTACCACTATGCTCGCATGATCGAAATCCTGTATGCTGTCGAACGCACCAAAGAACTCCTCACCGACCCCCACATCACCAACACCGACATCATGACCCACTACACCATCAAAGGCGGACGCGGCGTCGGCGTCCTCGAAGCCCCCCGCGGACTCCTCATCCACGACTACACCGCCAACCCCAACGGCATCCTCACCAACGTCAACCTCATCGTCAGCACCGTCGGCAA
>JBHLNC010000068.1:0-8320 GCA_048937435.1 Promethearchaeota archaeon
AAAACGGATGAGCCGCAATCATTCGTTCTTCCGCAATTCAGCCTGCCCAAACATCCCTTATATTCATGTCCGTCACCCAGGATTTTTCAGTTGAAAATATAATTTCGCGTAACGGTCTATTTTTGGCATTCCCGGCAGAAATTGGCGGTACGTACACCCGATTTGACTGAAGAAATCGTAGTTCCACATATCGGACAGGATTCACTGCCCTTCCCGTGAACTTGAAGAAAATCACGGATTTCAAATTGGAGGGTGTCGCCAGCCCTTTCAGAGATGACGGTAATAGCATTCTGAAGGACTGATTTTGTGGCAAAAAACAGGGCTTCGATCTCAGAATCAGTGATGGTTGACCGTTTTCGGAAAGGCAAAACATGAGCTGTGAAGAGGATTTCATCGGCGTATGCATTCCCGAGTCCGGCTATAAACCGTTGATTTACCAATACATGCTTTATGACAGCCTGAAACTTCTGAATTCGTTGACGAAACACCTCTAGTGTAAGGTTGGAGTCTAACGCATCAGGGCCTTGATCATCAAAGTTGGGAATGAGCGAAGTGGATTCATCTTTTAAGAGTAGATAGAGTTTCCCCATATTCTTAGCATCATGGTAGCGTAAATCTAGGTTATTGTCTAGCTGGAACCGGAATCCCAGTTTCTTTTGCTTGGGATCTGATGGTGATTGGAGGCGGAGGCGACCGGCAAGCATAAAATTGATGTACAAGTGTACAGGGGGTGCAAAATGGAATATGAGGAATTTACCATAACGAGAAGATTGCGTAAAGGTCCGGTTGTGAAGTTCCCTTGTAAAGGTTTCTGCGGTGGGTCGACGGAGGAGGACAGGACTACCTAATTCAACCTCTTCGATGAGCCGTCCTTTCAAGATTCGGTTTAGAACATTCTTTGCGACTTCAAGATCTGGCAGTTCAGGCACTGTACTCCGCTCGCAGGCTTTCCCTGCACTTCCACTCTTATGTGATTTCCGTATCTGGTTCGGATTCCAGTTTGGGTGGACCACCTTCGCGTTTCAAGAGATAATTGGCTAAGACGGCGATAACAACAGCAGAGCCTGCGAAGAGACTTTCAACGAGTATTAGTGCAATTGCTGAGGTGAGAAATGGATAGAAAACGAACTGTAGAAGTATTAGGGGGATGAAATCAAAGAGAAAATGTGTAAGAATAGCCAATCCAGCAAAGAAGAATCGCTGATGCCAAACAGCAAGAGCGACGATGATTGTGGCTGACACATGAAAGAGAATAGCGGTGTTTCGTTCAACGGCACCAGCCATGAAGTTCCAGATTAAAACGGATTCGGGAGGAAGGGTGACAATCGTTATCAACCACTCGTACAGAAAGCCGTAAAGCAGCACAGTAAGCACATACAAGAGAAGAGCTTCACACAACCCCCAGCCTAAACCAAAACAGAGAGCATGTTTCACTGTGTCAACGAATCGTGGAGCCCTTTTGAGAAACCCATATTTGATCCCTTCTTCGAATAGCCCCGCCAAGAGCGCACCAAGAAAAATCATAATGGCAGCAAAAGCCACGTAGAATGCTGGAGGGATGGTTAATGCCCAGAATTCGAGGGCTACAAGAATCGGTGTGCGGGCAAGTAGGGCGATAAGCCAAAAACAACCCCCAATGATGGCTGAAAGCCACATGCGACCTTTGAAGCGGGCGATGTAGAGAAATATTAAGAAGGCAGGGAGAATCGCGATGAGGCTTCCACCGATTGCTGCCATGATGAGAATTAGGCTCATTTGAACACCTGAGGGTCATACCAGATATGCTCAAATAAATAGGTATAGGATTGTATAGGGATTCATCTTTTTACTACTCTAAAAAGTGGTGAAATCCTTAAAGGAAAGATGGTTGCATTGACAGAGATAGGTGTTCAAAAATGGTTGACTATAAGGTTCGGGATCTTGCCCTAGCAGAACAGGGACGCAAGAAAATTGATTGGGCAGAATCTCAGATGCCCGTTCTAATGGGTATTCGGAAGAAACATTCAAAATCCAAATCCCTTGAAGGCATGCGCATTGCAGGATGTTTACACGTCACAAAAGAAACCGCAGTACTGGTTGAAACATTTATTGCAGCAGGTGCTGAGGTGTCATGGAGTGGCTGCAACCCTCTCTCCACTCAGGATGATGTAGCAGCCGCATTAGTAGCCAACGATATTTCTGTTTATGCCTGGCATAACCTGAACAAAGACGAATATTATTGGTGCATCGACCAGACCCTCAAGATTAATCCCCAACTCACTCTAGACGATGGAGCAGACCTCATTTTCACGGTACACACAAAACAACCGAACCTAGCAAAGAAAGTACTCGGTGCCTCCGAGGAAACCACCACAGGTGTACATCGTCTACGAGCTATGGCGGCTGACGGGAAACTCATGTACCCAGTCATTGCTGCGAACGATTCTGTAACCAAACGAGAAATGGATAACATCTTTGGCACCGGCCAGTCTGCGCTAGATGGTGTATTACGAGCAACCAACATTCTATTTGCCGGAAGTACAGTTGTCGTCGGCGGATTTGGTCATTGTGGTCGAGGAATCGCCCAACGCGCACGCGGCATGGGCGCTGATGTCATCGTCACAGAAGTCGATTACCTCCAAGCCCTGAAAGCCCGAATGGAAGGCTATCGCGTTATGCCCATGATTGGCGCGGCACCTCTTGGGGATGTCTTCATCACCTCGACGGGAATGCGAGATGTCATCACCAAGGAACACTTTGAAGTGATGAAGGACCGGGCAATTCTTGCCAACGCCGGTCACTTCAACGTCGAAGTGAATGCCGAAGAATTAACAAAAATGGCAAAGAAAGAACGAGTAATCCGCGAAAATAACCGGGAATTCACTATGAAAGATGGTCGCCGACTCTATCTACTTGGCGAAGGACGACTGGTAAACCTCGCAGCTGCAGAGGGCCATCCATCCTCAGTAATGGATCTTTCCTTCTCCAACCAGTTCCATGCCATGCTATACCTGAAGGAGCACAGCAAAGAGCTCGAAAACCAAGTGTACGTACTCCCACGCGAAATCGATGAAACCATCGCCCGATTGAAACTCGAAACCATGGGGATTACCATCGACAAACTCACCCCTGCACAAGAACGCTACCACTTGGATTACGCCGAAGGCACCTAATCTTCAAAATCTGCCCATGCCGAGAACTTTTCAACCAGTTCAGGTAGTCTAATCCGTCAACCCTAATTGCAGGTGGATTTGGATTGCTAGAAGTAAAACCCTACATACTAGGGAAGCTGACATGGGAGGAATCCAAGGCGTTATTCAAAGAAACAGACATCGCCATCATCCCCGTTGGCTCCCAAGAACAACACGGTCCAGCCCTTCCCCTTGACAACGACGCCTTCCAAGCTCAAGAGTTTGCCTACCTCGTTGCAGATCGGTTATGGCCCAAGATAAAGACAGCTGTAACTCCACTCATCTCCTATGGCGTGTCTCCACACCACTTGTCCTTTTCAGGCACCATCACTCTACGACATGAAACCTTCATTGATCTCATTGTCGACGTGGGGAAAAGCCTCGCCAAACATGGTGCAAAGAAAATCATTGTGATGAATAGCCATGGCGGAAACACAGCAGCCCTATCTATCGCTCTCCGAAAACTCTACGACGACGAAGGACTCTGGTGTGTCGGAATAGAATGGTGGAAAATCACCGCAGATGTAGTAAAGAAAACCTTTGAACCACCACACTTCCATGCCGATGAAATGGAAACCTCGGTAGCCTGGGCCCTCGGTCAACGCGTCCTCGAGGACAAACGGATTGATGAACCTGGACGCGAACCAATTCCCGGTTTCACGAAAGCTACCATGTTCCCACCCCAACCGAACATCATGCCAGTATGGGATACCACCCACTTTACCGACTCAGGCACAATTGGCTACGGTACAAGGGCCAACCCGAAGAAAGGGCAAAAAGTGGTAACCGAAGCAGTAAATCGCATGGTGGCTTTTATCGAAAAGGTCGCCACATTAGACCAGTAATTGTGCTTAGATAATCTCTTGCATGTCTGCCGTGGTTGGAGGTTTTTCACTCCGAACGCCCCAGATTCCAGCAAGAAGGCTAAAAAAGGGAGCGAGAAAAGTAGTGACTACAAAGAAGATACTATAGGCAAACATTAGTGAAATTCCCATGCCGACAAAACCAATGATGAAACCAATTATTGACATCACTAGAATAAGGGCTCCTCCTGCACGTCGGTTGATGAAGTAGATAATTCCTGCTCCAATTAGAAGGATAACGCTGAATATCACATACCAGATGACTAACACAGAGATAGTGCTAACCAGCATCATTAGGTACCAGCTAAAGTATGGATCATACGTTGGTGCTTGGTTAATGATTTGTACGAGCTGATAGACCTGAAAGACATTAAAAAGACAGGTCAAAATTACGAGGGCAGGTTCTCGTGTGGGTCGATCAGGATTGCCCTTGACGAGTTCGCTAATAGGCGTAGTTTTTTCAGAGAACACACTTTCCACCTCCAATTAACGGGTGAATAGGAGCCTCTCAGGTTTGGAAAGATTACCTGAACCTTAAAGCTTTTAGGTTCCATGCACAAAGAAACCAATGGACCGGGATTTGGTGTGTATCGATACGCAGTCCGACGAACAACACGCAACAAAAAACTTATTTTTGCCATCCTCGTCGGCGTCATGATAGCGACCACCCTGTTTGCCGCATCAAACATCGGTGCTAACTCTTTGATGGGCGCTATGCTTACCGATGCTCTTGAAACTACTGCAATTGATATGACCTGGCGAACCTGGGAGTTCTATAGTGTGTCAGATTTCTTTGCGATGCGGCAAGAAATCGAGAGCTACTCGGAAGTTGCAAGCTCTGAACACATGTTAAGACACAATAATGACACTTGGATTGATGATGACGAACAGATTCGACTCACAACGGGTATTCAGCACGATTCAACGGTCTATGATGGGATGAGACTTATTGCTGGCAACATGACTCTCGGAGCAAATCAAACGTTAATTACAACAGATTCTTCATTATTCTCTGAATTTCCAATTGGGAGTAATTATTCCATCGAAATCTTCATTTGGACAGATATTGGTGAACCCATTTTCTATAATCTCACATTAGAGGTTGTTGGTCACGTGGACGTGACTGATCTAGCCCGAGAAATTCTCATGTTTGACTTTTATTACCCCTTTTGGGGGTTCGAGTATGAAACCTGGATACAACAGCATGTAACCGTATTCATTGTTGATTTAGAATCTACTTTCTTACCCATCTATGATTATACTGAATCTAATCCTAATGCTGAAGAAGTTGCACTAGAATCCTATATCCACATATGGGTTGATCGGGCGACTCTCATCAATCCATATAACATTCAACAGTCATCACAGGAAATACAACAACTTGGAAATCAAATTGAGAATTCATTATATACAAGTGGGTATAGTGGATGGCTTCAAAACTCACTTTCTATGGCACTTTCAATGTTTGCTAGTATCGCTGAAGGCTTTCGCATGGTCTTCCTTCAAGTTTCTATTCCTGTCTTTTTCATAACCCTCTATATGGGCGTCACACTCAATGATGTCTCTTATTCAATCCGGCGCCGGGAAGTGGGGCTCCTTCTCACGAAAGGTGTGACCAGGAGTACCATTACCAGCCTTTTTGTTTGGGAATCCTTACTCGTTGGACTCCTAGCAAGTATCCTAGGCATTTTACTTGCCATCTTTCTTATTCCCTACTTCATCTCCACAGTAACATGGGTTTCAATCCTTACCACAGGTATCGGTCTTGACACAATTTTTTTGACTCTGATGTTTGGCGTCATTCTCGCAGTATTTGCCTCGTATCTACCTGCCAGAAGGGCATCGAAAATCCCTACGACTGAAGCGATTCGGGAATATACAACAGCTGGAGAATCTTTAGCATATCCAAAAATGCTGGCCTGGACTGCATTAATTTTGGGAAGCTATAAACTCGTAGTTTGGCTGTTAGGAATAAGTGTTCAAGAAATTGTTCTTCAACTTATGTTCTCAAATCCGATTTTAGGCTCACTGGCAATGTTTTGGTTAATGTTTGATTCCTTGATCTCTTTCTGGGCTCCACTTCTATTCTTGTGGGGACTCACGACCATAATTGTGAAAGGCTGGAAGGGTTTCTATGAATACTCTCAGAATTTCATCAGTCGTATTCTTGGAGAGTTAGGTGGTCTGGCATCGCATAACATTCGACGACGACCAGGTCGAACAGCCGCCATTATCTTCATTACTGCACTTTTAGTGGGTTATAGCGTGCAAACGATTGGAGTTTTGGGAACTAGCCAGGACCTAGCTGTAAGAGAGGCTTATACAACTATTGGTGCTGATTTAAAAGTCGATGTAAGTTTCCTTGATAATATTTCAGATCTAGTCCCAACTATACGAGCCCTAGACGGTGTCCGTGGAGCCACGGGCGAATTTACGTTTTCACTTTCAACAGCCGCATATACTTTTGATGTTCGAGCGATTAATGTGAGTGAATGGTTGAGTATAGCTTATTGGGAACCGGGATGGATTTTAGGGCGTCCTCCTCTTACTGCATTCGAACTACTCGAGGCTGAGAACCAAACCATCATTTTGGAAAAAAGATATGCTGTCGAATATGGTGTCGGTATTGATAACCAAATTTCAGTGCGATTCTCAGGTATGGGTTCTTATCATGCCCTTACAGTTGTAGGATATATGGGTCCAGAACCGACCCTATATCAACCTCCCTGGGGAGGACCTAGTTCCTGGGTAGCTGAAGAAACGTGGTCCTATGTTCCTGTAGAATTGATGGTAGAATTTTCTAATGAAACTAACCCAACGGGTTATATCCTGGTTGCCCTTGAATCGCCTATCTATAATGCCGCAGTTATCCAAGCTATTGAAGCCTTAGATGATGTTCTGAATGTAGAATCTGCGATTACAGAAATTGAAGAATATCATGCAAATGTCATAGCCAGTTCCACAACGAATATGATGCAGATGGGTGTAATTTTTGCACTTTTACTAGCATCTGTGGGTACATTTGTCATCATCTATTTGACTCTGCGTGAGCGCCGCACAACCACCGCCCTGATGAGTGCTCGAGGTATGACTTATGCTCAAACAGTGATAATCTTGATGGCAGAAATCTTGACAATAATGGTGTTTGCTATCTTTATCGGATTTTTTGTGGGACTAATTATTTATTATGGATTAATCAGCGGTGGAACTGTATCCTTGATTCCGCCCCTCCTTTCGTCAAGGTTCTTAGCACCTGAATTTCTGGGAATGTTTCTACTCCAGACGGGTCTAATCATTGGAATGTTACTCTTAGCTACGCTTATTCCGATTCTTATTGAGGCACGTGTTGCCCGGTATGACCTATCGGTATTGAGGTGAAAAATGAATGGCATATATTGAAGTCAAAGATTTGGTTCGAGTCTACCGAATGGGTGACGTGGAGGTTCGTGCTCTTCGCGGGCTGAATATGAGTGTTCGTGAAGGAGAACTTGTTTCCGTGATGGGTCCTTCTGGATCAGGGAAAACGACGTTACTGAATATCTTGGGAGGACTCGACCGGTCTACTGCCGGTGAAGCGAAGGTTGGTGATGTCGATGTAACCTTCCTTGATCGGAGGCAGCTGGTCATGTATAGACGTCGGGTTGTTGGGCACATCTTTCAGACACTAAATCTTGTGCCAACCCTTTCTGCTGCGGAGAATATTGCACTGCCCATGATTGTGAATCGAATCCCGAAGAGGGATCGGCAAAGTCGAATCGATGAGCTTCTCGAAACAATTCAATTAACAGATCGGAGGAAGCATAAACCTGATGAACTGAGTGGTGGTGAACAACAACGCGTGGCAATTGCTGCCGCATTAGCTAATGATCCTCCCATTATTTTAGCGGATGAGCCGACGGGAGAGTTGGATTCAGAAACGTCTAAAGTCATCGTAGATTTTCTTGTTCAGATTAACAAGAAGTATAACAAGACCACCATTTTGGTTACACACAACCCCATTGTGGCTGCGGCGACTGAACGGATTCTTCGGATTGATGACGGGGTGATTAAAGCAGCGTATACGCCAGCTGAACTTGAATCTGGTGCCGAAGGGCGTACTGTGAGTTATGTTGACCAGATGCGACAGCGTATCAAGAGACTGAATGCGGAGCTTGCAAATTTGGATAGGAAATTCCGAGACGGCGCTGTAACTGGTGATGAGTATGTTGAAGAACGGCTCCGACTAAAGGCTGCGATCCGTGGTCTCGAAGATGAAGTTCATCGCCATGGAGGCTAAACTTCTAAATC
>JBHLNC010000069.1:0-8199 GCA_048937435.1 Promethearchaeota archaeon
ATGTGAGCATTTGTGTGATGTTTCGACCTGCTGTCCATCCCGTTGAGGTCCAATCGATATCTGCTTTGTCTTTGAAATGCGCTGTTGGGATTGGACCATGTTTCCGAATTTTTGATAGGATGTAGCGGTGGAGTTTCTGATTATTAGTTAGCCATTGCTGGAATTTCTGTGGTGGTTTCCATTCGCGTTTGAGTGTTTTAAATATGGGATAATCAGTCGTGGGGACTATGGATGTGCAGTGGCCCCAGTCTTCGAAAAGCTGGTGTTCTTCCCACATTAGTTGATTAAGATCTGCTATGTTATATTGTCCTAATCGGCTCCAGAGCACGATCTGATGACTGGGTGCGACAATGTTGATCGGATCGATTTGAACACAACCCAGATCACGGATGATTTGCAGTATTCCTTCTTTGTCTGCAGCGATTTTTGGGTCCGCGAGGTGTTGAGAGGAAATGACTAGACGTCGTGCATCTGTTATTGAAATTCTTCGCATGATTATCCCATTCGGGCTAGTGACTATACTAGTCTTCACTAGGTGTTAAAAGCCATTGCTTATTCTCTGGGAAACAAGACTGGCAGCCATGGAATTCCGGCTAGTCCTAACCAGACAAGAGTGAAGAGGATTAGTACGTTGATAGCTTGGTCGGGTGGGAAGTATGGGTTGATGAATATCATCCAAATTATGGCTGTCGGAAGAATGAGAAAAAGGAAGGTTAGACTTACGTAGGCGCGTGTTTTTCGACTAATTGGTTTTGGTTCATCCTTCTCTGACATGGCTTAATCAGCTCGATCTTCGGGAATGATCTAGTTACTAGAATTTGATTTCTACGGTCTCAAGGCTACAAGTGGTAAAGAACTCCCGACCAGTATGTTGCACAGGACGGAATTTAGTGATATCCCAGGTTTTTGTGAAGTAGCCTTCAATAACTGTCGCAGCGACGATTTCACCGATAATGAGGTCGTGGTCTCCAGCTTCAAAGGTTTTCCATAATTTGCATTCGAGATGTGCCACGCATTCCTCAATTAGCGGGGCGTTGACCATCTTTGCTTTCCTAGCTGTGAATGGAAGCTCAGCAAATTTGTCTATGTTTTTTCCGCTAGTACGTCCAGCACGTAGCACTTTCTCCGCCATGTCAAAGGTGGGAATATTAATCACAAATTCTCCGGTTTCTTGAATGGCTTTGTAGGAGAACCGACTTTTTCGAACACTCATGGTTATCAGAGGTGGATCGACACTGGTGGGGATGATCCAAGCGATGGTCATTACATTGTTTTGTCCATCAGACGTTTTGGTACTCACTAGTGTGGCATTATACGGGTGGAGTAGGTAAAGCGATTTATTAAGGGGAAGAGTCGTTTTTGGAGGACCTTCAGGCATTCAAAACAACATCCTAAGCTTTTTGGCTCACTGAGGAAATGAACCTGCTTCTAAGCCAATGTCAGCAGCTCCACAATAAAAAGGCATACCACTTACTAGGCGTAAGGAGTTGGAAAGAATCAATTGTTTAGATGAACTTCCAACTAGTCTTCGGTTGTTTCCGGTGGTCGCATCGTTGGTCGGAAAGTAATCCAGAGAAGTGCAATGAGTCCTGCGGTGATAAGAAATCCAAGGATAAAGATGGACCAATTTCTCCAAAAGTTGATTTGAATACCCAGTGATAGCAACCAAGGATTCGTACCATCAGCGAAGAACCAAAGCCAAATCACTAGAAATATGAAATATAGGATGACTAAAGCCACCGTGCCACCGATGCGGCGTCTCAGGCTTTGAAACATTTCCATGCGCAGAACAGGTGCCCTTTCATTCATAAAGTTAACTATGTTACGTTTCTCATTTGTGCGTTCCTAATTCTTAACACGTTTCAAAGTCCTACAGTAAGACGAATCTACTTAGCATTTTAATAGCTCAACTACCTTCCTATCAACTGTGTGGTTAAATTGACTGTAACAATCAAATGGCTAGCCCATGCTAGCTTCCAAATAAAAACCGAATCAAAAAACATCTATATCGACCTTGAAAAAGCCGCTGATCCCAAGGAAGAAGCTGACATCGTACTAGCTACTCATTCGCACTCTGATCATTGTGATCCTGAAAAAATCAGTCAAGTTCGTGGTGACGAAACAGTGGTCATTGCACCAGCAGATTGTCGGAGTAAAATTGGTGGCGAAATCCGCTCATTGAAACCAGGGGAGGAAACCACTGTCGATGATGTGAAGATCCGGGCGGTTCATGCCTATAATGAAACCCGGTTCCGGGCTCCTGGCAAGCCATTTCATCCTAAAGACTATGGTGTGGGATATGTTATCACCATCGAGGGAAAAACTATCTATCATGCAGGTGACACGGATTTTATTTCCGAAATGAAGGACTTAGGTACCATCGATGTTGCACTGCTACCTGTGGGGGGCACATATACCATGGAAAACGAGGATGGTGCTGATGCCGCTATCGCCATTAACCCAAAAGTCGCTATCCCTATGCATACATGGGATAAGGATACTTCCGGCTTTAAGAACAAGGTTGAATCCAATTCTAAGGTAAAAGTCGTCGTTCTAACCAAAGAAGGGGAATACCAAATCCCATAACCTGACAATATGAATTAATCACGAATTCCAGAAAGAGCTAGTTAATTCGTCGAGTGAGGGAACCATAGAGATGACACTAACCATCCGACGACTCACCGAACCAACCCAAGATATCGAAGACTTTCTTCGCCAAGACATCCCCCTCAATGGATTGCCATTATATGACCTTACTCTGGCATGGGACATCACTGAGTGGTTTATCGCCGAAGATGAGAAAGTGATACAGGGCTGTCTAATCATCTATAAAGGGGGTCGAGGCATGGTCAGCTTCTTTACCCGAGGAACCCTGGACGCAGTTCATCAACTGGTTGATCACCTTTCATACCCTTCCGTGTTTGCTATCCTCCCTGAGAATCATGTTCCCGTTCTTGAAAAACACTACCAGTTCTTGACACATGGCAAATTTCTGCTCATGAAATTGGAGCCCGAACAGTACAATCCACCAGAAATTCTACCAACTGAACGATTATCAGCTAACAATTTAGATGAAGTTGATCAATTCTATCAAGTAACGCCCGCAGGAGCTTGGAATCCAAGGCAACTCGACATTGGACCTTTCCATGGTGTCCGACAAGACAATACACTCATCTCAGTCTGTGGAACCCTTGGTGTCTACAAACCTAGCCCCGGTGTGGCTGTTATTGGTAACTTAGCCACACTGCCTCGCTACCAACAACGCGGATTTGGAACCAGCGTCCTTTGTGGCGTGATTAATGATTTGTTCCAAAAATATCAGTATGTGACCTTGCTGGTCGAATCAGACAACATTAATGCCATTCGCATCTATGAGCGGTTGGGATTCATCCACTATGCGACATTTACTATTGGGATCTGTCAACAAATTGAATAGACTACAACTCAAAAATATGACTTTGTTCCAGACCTTGGGGTGAGGTCATTGCAGATCTTTTAGGAACTCTTTGATATGGGGTATTATTTCATCACTTCGAATAAGAATATCCTGATGAGAAAAGCCTTCTTTTGTTATTAGGACTGAACCGGCAATGGAGTTAGCTGTCTTCTTCAAGAGTTCAAAATCTTCTGAATCCCCTTCATATTCACTAGTAATCACAAGGGAGGGGATATTCACCTGTTGAATCAGGTTGTTGATTCTTTCAAGTATGTTTGATATTTCGCTCCCCAAAGAACTTACCATTAGCAGATATTTCTTTTTATCAACCTTCAACAAC
The DNA here is from genome assembly GCA_048937435.1 of Promethearchaeota archaeon. Taxonomy (GTDB): domain Archaea; phylum Asgardarchaeota; class Hermodarchaeia; order Hermodarchaeales; family Hermodarchaeaceae; genus Hermodarchaeum. The sequence continues at coordinate 3,777 of JBHLNC010000069.1, forward strand.
CGTTCGCGTATTGGAGGAGGAAAGAACCCTGCTAGTCCAGAGAATGCTTCATCATTGTTTAGCAAAAATCTGAGGTTTTCCTCATCATTAAGACCAGGTACGCCATCTAAAATTATCATTGAAAGAATCCTTTCTGGAATCGCTTCAACAAGCCCGTAGACAAACCACCCCCCGAATGAGAATCCCGCTACATGAACCTTATCGATATCAAGTTCGTCAAGAATCTTGACAATATCCTCTACCATCAAATCATAGGAATACATTGTTGGTTCGTCAAGTTGTTCGCTACTCCCGTGTCCCCTCAAATCGACAAGGATGAGTTTAAAATCGTCTTTCAATTGGGTAACATAATCTACATCGTACCAGTCTTCCAGGCTGGACAATCCGCCATGAATCAACACTAATGCAGGACCGCTCCCTTCCACCTTGTAATGAATCTTTACACCTCTATTTTCAATAAATGGCATGAATTGTCTCACATCCAGTTGGAAGGGCTTTTGTGTTCTTTCAGTTTAAACATGTTATTGTCGAAAGATTTGCCTCAGAAAAAGGTTTAACGAAAGTAATAGGAATATTTTTAATTGATGAGTTTTATCTCGGATTGAGGCGTGAAGCTATGGAACTGATTATTCATAGTTAGCTAGCCTGTACTGCTAAAGGGTGGATACTACGTTTAGCAGAAGTAGTTTTTCAGGATCCATTGTTGGTGGGAGATTATGATGGATAAGAAGGGACGGGTCGTCGCATTCGTAGGCGATTTAGGCAGTCCTTATTATATTAATTAATATTTGAAACTTATAGAAAAATATTTAAAGTAAAACTGGCTAGCCTTCCACACAATAAAGGAGGCGTAGCCATGCCCCTAAATCAAAAACCAATCGCAGAAATCAACAACGTCGTTCGAATATACACGAAACCCCTTGTCAAACCCCGGAAAGGTGCCCACCGACGATTCGTCGGGTTCCTCAAACGGGAAAAACAGACAATCCGTGCCCTAGATGGAGTTAGCTTCAAAATTTTTCCTGGAGAATGCGTTGCAATGCTTGGACCCAACGGAGCAGGTAAATCTACCACAGTGAAATTGCTCAGTGGTATCCTTCATCCAACTTCTGGCCAAGTGCGACTATTTGATCAGGACCCTTATCACAACCGTATAGACTGTGCCCTGCGATATGGAGTAGTGTTTGGTCAGCGAAGCCTCCTTTGGACCCATGTGCCTGTTAAAGAGAGCTTGAAACTTTATCAAAAAATGTACAATGTACCAAAACCAATCTTCGATGAGCGACTGAAGGAATTCACAGAAATCTTGGATGTTGAAAAACATCTTCCCACTGCTCCCCGCCGTCTTTCGTTAGGAGAAAGAATGCGGTGTGAAATCGTAGCCGCCCTGTTGCATCAACCTGAAGTCATTTTCCTTGACGAACCCACCGTTGGCCTCGATGTCGTGGCAAAGAAAAAGATCCGGGATTTCATTCGTCGCATCAATCGTGAGGAAAGCGTCACAGTATTCCTCTGTAGTCATAGCATGCGCGATGTTGAAGAACTCACAGACCGCATTATCCTCATTTCTGAGGGACACATCAAGTTTGATGGACCCAAACGCCAACTCAAACGCCGATGGAGCAACGAACGAAAAATTCGCATCATCTACAAAAAAGTCATTGAAGCTCGTTGGCAAACTCTCTTGGGAGATCGACAGGGAGTTCTCGAATTAACCACGCAAAATGGTCAAGCAGATTTACGCATCGATCAAGACCAACTTCCTATTGGGGATCTGCTCAAAGATATCATGGGGCTTCTAGTAGTTGATGATATCCAAGTAACGGAACCCAATCTCGAAGACATCATCCGCGAAATATTTGGTGATGAAGAAAAAGCGAACAACCTACAACTGGAGGCTAGCTAAATGGCACGCAGTAATATCCTTCGTCAACTCCGCCTCCTTCCCGGCTATGTTCGCCTTTCTTTGCTTCGTATCTCCGAGGACAAAATCCAGCTCTGGGGTGCCTTTGCTACGACCATTGTGGGCATTTCCATGTACGTCTTCTTCTGGAATGTCATCACCTACCAGATGCCGGTGCTCACAGGATTCGGATGGGCGACATGGGGACGCGCTGAGCTCACCTTCCTCATGGGCGTCACTGAAACCGCGTGGGGCTTTGGTGCATTCTTCTGGATGGGTGTCTGGGAGATTCATTGGCACATTACAGAACTTGGATTAGAGCAGTTTCGGATTCGACCAGCGAGTTCAATATTACAAATGATTGCCCAACAATTCTGGGCGGGAGGCCTATTACAGGTCGCTGTTGGTATTGTGATGTTGTGGCTTTCGGCTTTGACCTTTGGGCTAGTCATAGTTCCCATTAATGTTATATTAGGCGCGTTAACCCTCTTCATAGGGCAAGCAGCACTCTATATTCTATGGGCGTGCCTATGTTGTCTAGCCTTTTGGATTGGCCGCAATGAAGGACTTCTTGAGGTCTCCGATGCCGTGGAAATGAACTTCGCCCGAATGCCAATCGACATCATGCCCTTCGGAGTCCAATACTTCCTCACCTTCGTGTTCCCAGTAATCTTCATCTCCACAGCTCCAACTATGATTATTCTAGGTTATCTTCCCATCCAGTCTAGCCTATTTTACTTAGGAATAGCCGGAGGGCTAGCCCTTCTCTGGATTGTGGTTTTTCGATTCTTGTGGGCACGTGGACTCAAACGCTATCAACCCGTAGGAGGCTAAAGACATGACAGAGAGATCACGGCTTCGCAGCTACTTTGGTGTATCACAAATTTCGTTTCGAAACATGCGTCAGTACACAATAGAATTTCTAACATCCTTCGTCTACTTCCCAGCGAAATTATTTGCCCTCTATATCGTCTATTCAATCATCTATGTTCAGGCGTGGCTGTTCGATGGAACCACAGTTATTGGTGGCTTTTCGTTTACCGAACTGATGAGTTATCTCTTCATCTCTGTCATCCTGATTTCTGCCATACCTCTGTTTCGTCTCAGCATGGAAATTGAAAAGGACATCGTCCGTGGACCCCTCATCTCCTATCTTGCCCGACCCATTGATTATTCCGGATTCAAAGTCTTCGCTGAATTGCCCCGAACACTAGTATACCTTGCCTTTGGAGCACTTACCTATGTGATCGCCTTGTTCCTCCTTCCATTGAATATCCCAACGACCTACAATCTATTGTTCTTCATTGGCTTCTTCTACTTAGCCTTCTTCATTGCTTTTCTATTAGTCTTCATTATAGCATTGGCTGCCTTTTGGATGAGTTCCTTATGGTGGATCCGACACCTTCTCGGTCTCATGATGTCCATCGCTGGAGGCGCCTTAATCCCTCTCAGCTACTTTCCACACCTCGCACAGATAATTCTAGGATTACTTCCATTCCAATATTTGTACTATGTACCAACCATGATCCTACAAGGCTACTATCTGCCTGAACAATTATTACCAATGGCCCTCTTGGGGGTTTTCTGGTTCATCGCACTGTATCTGCTTTCACGTCTTATCTGGTATTTTGGACGTCGACGGTATGAAGGCGCAGGTGGCTAGATGCCAATCCAGAACTGAAACCCATACTCTGGCAAATTAGGGATCACTGTATCCAAAAGGGGATGAATACCATAATTTTATTATTATATTATACAAATATTTTTTTATTAAAGTAGGTGAATTTAAATACAACCCGTTCCAACGAATCCCGATTAACAATGCCGTTTCACACCATTAACGGAAAACAGGTCTACTACGATATCAAAGGCCAGGGAACACCCATCCTCATGATTCATGGATCAATGTCCACACACCGGGTGTGGGACAAACAGCGTATCCTTGCCAAGAAATATACTTTACTTTTTTTAGACCTGCCAGGTCACGGTCAATCCGAGCCACTCGAAGGAGAAATAACAGTCCAACGATTCGCTGGAATTGTGGCTCAGCTAATTCAAAAAATAGTTCACAAAGGCGTCGTTGTTATTGGGCATTCACTGGGTGGTGCCATTACGCTTCAGCTAGCCTTTGATCATGCTTCGCTTCTTGATGGGTTAGTGTTGGTGGGGACAGGTGCAAAGCTGGGTGTGCTTCCAGCGATTCTGGAAGGTTTACGAACGAATTATCAAGCGGGAATTGAGCTCGCCACGGGTCAGATGGCATTTGCAAAAGGTGCTGATCTAGCACTGGTGGAACGTTGTAAAGATGAATGTCTCCGGTGTCCCCAAGAAGTGGGGTACAACGACTTTGTGGCATGTAATAATTTCGACGTGCGTGAACGCTTGAGTGAGATCAAAGTTCCTTCGCTGGTTGTTGTTGGAGATGAGGATAAGCTCACTCCTGTGAAATGGTCTCAGTACTTAGCGGCCCATCTTCAGAATGCTAAACTGACAGTTATTGAACTGGCTGGTCACATGGTG
>JBHLNC010000070.1:0-8144 GCA_048937435.1 Promethearchaeota archaeon
TTAAGAAGGGGAGGAGTCTTATTTCTCATTTGAAAATCGAATCGATGTGGTTCTTGTAACTACTCTTGAAATTTGGTTTTGACCCGTTTTTTTCGTTGATAGGTCAGACCATCAGGCTATTTATACCGCGGTTCATATCAGCTTATCCTGAAGGGGTTTCCACAGAGGTTTGATTCATGAAGCGGACATCTGTTCTGATCTTAGCCTCACTAGGCTTAATGTTTCTCTTACTCCCCACCGTTAAGGCAAATGGCTACTGGTTTCCCATGGAACTTAACCAAGTCTTAAACCGACCAATTCTTGGGCTTCAGCATTACCACATAACCAAAACCACGTCCCATGACCGCGAAAAATTTGAATTCAACTGGACCTCCGGGGTCATAGCCATTAATTTCTACATATTCACTGAAGCCAATTATCTCAATTGGAGCCAAGCTCAACCATCCACACCCCAAATCGCAATCGAAGATGTCACAAATGATGCGACCATTTTTGATACGTCAGGAACCAACCGCACCTGGGTCTTTGTCTGGCATAACCCCACCATAACCTCAACACAGCTAGTCGGAATGTACGAGCGATACCGGTGGATAGAGGTAGAGGACATTGAAATCCCAGGATATCCTTGGGCTGCCATTCTGCTAGGAACTCTGTGTGCAATAACCATTGGTCTCTTGGTAAGACGAAAAACACGATTTAAGTAAATTCACTGCGTGAATATTCATTCCCTCTTCAGGTTCACCGTTGAGCGAAGATTGTTTGCAGAGGAAGAAGGTTGGGTTCTAAATTTCGCTCGAATGAGAACAAATACAACTATCACTATGACCAAAATCACCACGCCTTCCAAAAATAATAGTAGCCGCTCTGCTGATTGCACTACTAAGACGCTAAAGGACGTTATTAGTGGGTGAAAATCACGGTTGCCCGCAGATCCTGAAATATTGTAGGGAATATCGCCAAAACCATCAAAAAACGCATTATAGCCTGAGTAATTGGCCCAATAATTACAATCAAAGAAATTTGCTCCAGGGTTTTGGAAACCAGGACCATTATCACACGCATCATGTCTTGCATAGCACAGGAAGATGTTCCAATCCACGACGTTGTCCTGACAGCCCCAGTAAAAATAGATGCCATAACCGTCGTTGTTAGCGAAGCTGTTACGTGTGAAATGATTGTTGTGGGAGTTATAAACAAGAATTCCATCTTCTTTATTGTTTCCGAGATTGTTGTCCACGAAGAGAGAGTGGTTGGTACAGTATACGAGGAGGCCATAGGAGCAATCCGTGAGAGTTTGTCCTCTTACAGTGATTTCTCTACAATTGAATAGAATGATCTGACCAGCCCTCAATCGAACCTGCTTATTAGCTTGGTTTTTTAGAAAAACCAGTGGGTACCCATTCACGGTGTTATCGCTAATATCCACTGGCTCTATCAATTCACGACCCTGATATTCTATGAAAAGACCGCAGTTGATCATGGTGTTATTGGTGATTATGATATCTCGATAGCCATAGATGTAAATCCCGATTCCGTTGTCAATGCAGAGATTATTGGAAATTGGAGTGTTCCAACTCTGGAGAGAGATGCCGTACGAATTGTTGGTGCAGGTGTTCTCAACTACAATATTATCTTGGCCTATAATCTCAATTCCGGCCCAATTGTCAGTGCAACGGTTCCACCTTGCCGTATTCTCATCCCCGAAAATCGAAATACCTGCTCCTGGTAGGAACCACCAAAACCAAAAAACCTGATTGTGGTTGCAGGTATTGTTGAGAACTTGGTTGCCAGAGGCAGTTTCGAGGAGCATACCACATTTATTGTGGTTGCAGGTGTTGTTGATGAGTTGATTGTCATATGACTCAAAGAGGCGAATGCCACAACCCCTCTCGCTGTTGTTGTTGCACTGATTATCTGTTAAATCGGTGTTCCAGGTTTGATCGAGCGTAATTCCTGAAATGGAGTTGTTCATGCAAAGGTTGTTATTGACAGTCATATACTCGCAATTTTGCATTCGAATACCATCCACAGAGTGTCCTATACAGGTATTATTGAAAACCCACGATCGCTTGGTAAAACAAAGGAATATACCAATTGAAGTGTCGGTGAGATTCTGGTCTTTGACGGTGACACTACTGCAATTGAGAAGGATGACTTGTCCTCCTCCGAGAGGCACTGTGCCTCCCACACGGCTTAACCATAGAATTAATGGTCGTTGATTGACAGTATTCCCTGTAATCTGTGTATTTACATTCACGGAACTTCCTATGCCTCCCCTTGTGGGGGCTCCCGACATTTCTTCCCAGGTGCCAAAAAAGAAGCCACAGTTCACAAGCGAGTTGTTGGCGAGAATGTTATCATTGACCGGGTAGATCTCACATCCAAAATATTGGCTATTGTTGATGGTGTTGTTGATAATCTCGGTGGAGGATGAATCGAATATCAAAAGCCCGAAATCTGTGTTGTGGCAGGTATTGTTAATTATCTTAATGGAATTTGAATCACGTACAGAAATTCCTTTGTCAGAATTGATGCATGTGTTATTGAATAATTCAACTGATTCTGAAAAAATCAACCGTATGCCATAATCAAGAGCATCGCACGTGGTGTTGAAAATTATAGCATTGGTTACATTATCTATGATAATGCCGGGTTGACCCCACATTAACCAACAATTTGCGACGATAAAATGAACACGTGTATTCCTGATTTGGATGCAATCTGGTGCTCCTATTATGTATAAATTTCTAATAACGTATGGATTTTCCTGTGTGCCATTACCTGGCCATCCTTGGTGTACAAAATCTGCATCTGATATTATTATAATAGGAGAATGAGGTTGCAGTGGAGTTGGGATTCTAATGGTTTTTCTATCGGTGGTTGTTTGATTTATTAGCGACCAATCATCGAAACGATTCTGGTCTTCAAATGAGGACATGAATGGTTGATGACTTAGGGATACATTCTGGCGATTTGCATTACCCCCCTCGTACCTGACCTTCACTTGAGAACCATGTAACCTACGGTTATCAGTGTTAAATTCTAGACTTGGGATGATAACCCTCCACAAAGTAGTAAGTATGAGGAGTATCACGAATAGGACGACACTTTTCCTCCAAATTCGTGCCATATAATGGTCTCCTGAATTATGGAAAACGATTTTTGTATGTATCTAATACGGTTTCTTATTAATCTGTTAATTTTAAAATGCTAACTCGTGAAGGAGCAGATTCGTCTGCTTCTTTCTTCTCTTCCTATCAATGACAGTGTGGTGGCTGGCTACCAGACGAGTGTTTTGCCCTTATGCTTTTCATAGCAGTCAGGACAGATACGCACATAGATCTTCTCTTCTGGGTTCTCAAGCTTCTGTCCTATTTCCCCTGTATCATCAATGACTAATTTCTTTCCACAGAGGTTACAGCAGTAGCTGGCTTCAATTTGAAATTTGATAACCCGTGATGGGCAATTATAGATTCTGACATTCCGGTGGGGGCTGCCAAGTTCCCGCATATCGCCCATGACTCGAAGTGAATGAAGAATTGGATACATGCCGACAAAACTTTCAGGGCAAAAACCTTCAGGGGTTGTCCAATCAAATTCAAATGTCTCCCCCCTTTTGTGGGCTGCACGACAATTCCCTTCCTCAATAACAGTCACTCGGTAATGCACTGGTTCTCTCCAAAATTCCCCAACTTTCAAAACCTTATCGTTCATACTCATGATCAATACATCCTCTTTGTGCAGAAAATACTTCTGCGCTAGTCTGAATTCGATAAGAACGATATAAGATTGTTTTCAAACGGGAGCAAACGTGTTGAAGTTTAGCCATTCTCGTCTTGGCAAATGCGGTCCCCTAGCTGGTAGTAGTTGAAATCGCCTCCTGTTGCCCATAGAATTGGATGAACTTTTTGCATGTCAAGTTTCCCTTCACTGAGACATTCAGAGTTGACATAAGATTTGACAACACGTCCAACGATGCCATCATTTTGTTTATAATCGAGGATTTCAGCAACTTCGCATTCAATATTAATGGGGGCTTGACGAATCATCGGGGCGGTTTTTAAATCACCATAAAAAATCTCAAAGAGTGCACTCTTATCAATATCCCTCCCAGACTTGCTACCGCAAATAGAGACCTCAGCGAGGAGATCCTCTGAGGGGACGTTCACACTAAATGTACGGTGCTCATGAACACCAATGCGGGTATGTCGTTTCTTATACAAACTAAAGAACAGATAACGTCCAAAATCGAAGGGACACATATACCCAATTACGAGAAAGTTAGGTACATCATTCACCAAAGCGCCTACCAACGCGATGGGTAAGGGACTAAACATGTTTTTCTCAAACTCGACCTTACCTAAACTCTCACTATTCACAAACAAGCACCTCTTTTCTTCCATTAAGGTGGGTCCTGTTTATCCTTTGAATACACAAGGCTTCATAATTGTGCAATTTTCGTTAAGGTTTGTGAGCCTCAATTTTAGCACTTGTGGCAATATTGAATTGTGATTCATTGACAATTCGGACATCAATGAATCCTGCATCCCGCATGAGCTGAAGATACTCTTCTTTGAGGATGGCTCCACCCAAACAACCGGTATAGGAAGCCACTTCGTCCCGAACCTCTTTGGGCAGGCTCGCTTCCAATACGATATCCGAAATCAACATTCGCCCACCTGGGCGAAGCACCCGAAATGCTTCATTAAATACTTTTGATTTGTCTGGTGCTAGGTTAATGACGCAATTGCTGATAACGACATCAACGGATTCGTCCTCAACAGGAAGTGCTTCAATATCACCCTGTCGAAACTCAACGTTCTTTGCACCCAATTTCTCAGCATTAAGCCTGGCCTTTTGAGTCATCTCGGTTGTCATGTCAACGCCAATAACTCGACCTTCCGGTCCAACTTCGCGGGCAGCCATAAAGGCATCAAGCCCCGCACCGCTTCCTAAATCTAAAACAACATCGCCTTCTTGAAGGCTTGCTAAGGCAACGGGATTTCCACATCCAGCAAAAGATTCGGTTACTGTGTCTGGAAGATCTGTAACCTCGTAGCCCAGTTTCTCAGCTAGGGTTTCTTGAGAACAACTTGAGGTGGGTCCACAACAGGATGTTGTGCGTTGAGCAACTTTGGTGTAGGCTTTTCTTACTTCTTCTTTAATTTCTTCATCAGTCATTTCGGTGATTTTTTTGGTTTCAGTCATTATATGCCACCAAAATATTGGTCGCCCAATAAGTTAGGGTTAGTTAGACGACAGGCACATTTAAATGTATCGGACACCCAATAAGTACTATGCCTGAAGAAAAACAAATCGATGAATGCTGCCCCCCCGATTGCTGTGACATGCGTGGCATGCTTTCCTTCCAAATCCTCTGGGAGCTTGGCAAAAAACCCATGAACGGTCAAGAACTTGCCGAACAAATCAGCCTCCGCCGGGGAAGCAAACCCACGCCAGGTACTATCTATCCGGCATTAAAAGAACTCAGTAACAAGAATCTGATCTCTGGTAAGAGGAAAGGGCGACAAGTGATCTACACTCTCACCGATGAAGGGCGAACGGGGCTCGAGGTGGCCACACAATACTTCTATCGGGTATTCAACGAAATCATCGAAGCTAGTAAAACCTCGTCCTAACAATTGGTGCTTCACCACGACTGGCTAGACCTCGCATTTCTATTTTGTTAGTGAATACTAAATAAATTATTGGGTGCCCAATACATTTAAATATCGGGTGTGCGATAATAGATATTGGACATCCAATAAATGGGAGGTTCAAACCATTGGCAAAAAAGAAATGCTTTGTAAGAAATAATTGTTCATCAGATGAAAAATTGAAAAGTAGCGCAAACTGGGCTAGAGCATTGCTTCCACGAGTTATGTAACGGTTAAGCCTTAAAGAATTCCAAGGATTGATAAAAAATGACAAAAACCGTTATTGCTCAGCCAAAGACAAAGGATTCTCCAAATGCTGTCTCTTTAGAAGAGACAAAACCCTTCTTTGAGGTTATCAAGAAACGTCGAAGTATTAGACGATACAAACCCTATGATATTCCTAATTCTGATTTGGAGAAGATTCTTGATGCCGCCCGCCTAGCCCCCTCGACAAATAACAGCCAATCGTGGCGCTTCATTGTTGTTAAAAATCCTAAAATTAAAGCCCTGCTTGGGCAACCCTCTCCACAACGCTTCATTGCCAATGCGAATGCTATCATCGTGGTTCTCGGATTACAACAGATCTCCTGTTGTCCCGGAAATCAAGCGCGCTGGCATGTCCAAGATCCTATGATTGCAGCTGAACATATTGTTCTTGCCGCAACGGCTCTAGGGTATGGATCCTGTTGGATTGCTACATATGAGTCCCGACCAACTGAATTTATCCAGCAGGTCAAAACCGAGCTTGAAATCCCAGAGAACGCTGATATTGTGGTTCTTGTTGCTCTTGGTGTTCCGGATGAAGATCCTTCTCCACGGTCACGGAAACCATTGGGAGAAATCGCGTTTACCGAAAAATATGGGCAGTCTTGGAACATACTTTAGTTCAAGCTCTTCTTTCGTATAGAATCAGCCTAAACTAGTGCGTTTAAATCATTACGTTAGTCACTTCTGTGCTAGTCTGTCATAATGCTTTGCCGGTAACTGTATGCTAATATAGTCCGGTTCATAACCCAGCATCAACAATTCAAAATTGGTGGGCATTATGAACCGGAAATGGCTAGGACTACTTGTCATACCCATAGTATTAGGCTTGATTCTCGCCTCTCCCTTTTTACTCGCATTATTCGCTCCTCCATCTCCAACGGATGGTGGAAGTACAGGAGAATCGCTTTCAACTTTCATGCACGGAAAAGAATCTGATATCCTAGCTGTCCAAATTATGGGTAATAGCTCAGATATCGTTTACCCTGAATTAATGAATGCCCTCTTTATCTCCTTACTCGGGGGTACTTGGAACGTATCTGCAAGTTTCCTCAATGATACTGATCCATATGACATTACATTTTATAATAAAACATTTGTAGCCACTCTCACCGAAGTTGAAAATATCAATAACGCCATCTACGATGGCCTTGAAAACACCACACAATCTCTAGATTCCATTTCAGACCTCTACTATTCCGTTGGCTTTGGCTTGGACATTCTGTACACAGATAATACTTGGATTCAACTGTTTACCATTCAAAGCCCGACTGGGCACATTATTTTCCTGAATGGCACCTATACTGGGACACCTAGCCCAACGAATCCCTTCAACCCATCAATCATTCAACGTGACGAGAACTGGATGAACGGCATACTGTTGGAACCCGGAACCGCACTGGATGAGCTCGTGGCAACCATGAATGCAGTGTTCGTGAACCATCTTGGCTAGTACCAAATTATTCTTGACTTGTTTGAATTGAAAGTATCAACTATACCATCTAGGGCCTAAAGTCTGAGTTCTAGAAAGTGTTAAGATTTGAAGCAAAGCATTGACTCAGTGAAAAGAGGAAATCCACCTCCTCTCCCTCTAATAGATATACATGGCTCTCCAGACCAGTAACAGATTCACTTAGGAGGTTCAAAACTTATGAGATTCGAACGATTTGAACTAGAACGCATCCAATCTGAGTGGGAGCACCGAGTCCAATACAATTTAGCCGAAAGCGGAGTAATGGCCCTACAACTGAGTGATATCATTGATGAGACAGATTTTCAAAACCAATTCCTTAAGCAGAGTCTAGGATATCCACAGACAAACGGCACGATTCCGCTAAGAGAACTCATTGGCCGCCAATACGGGGACCTCACTGCTGATCACGTGACAGTGACTAATGGTTGTGCCGAAGCGAATTTCATTACCCTTCTAGGTCTGCGACAACAGCAAGGTGACCGAAATGAAATGGTGATGATGTTACCGAACTACCTTCAGCTTTGGGGACTAGGAAACGCTTTGAACTACCGAATGAAGCCTTTCTTTTTGCATGCGTCGGAAACTGAATGGACTCTTGATATTGAGGAACTCAAGCATCTGATTTCTAAAAAAACGAGTTTGATTGCAATCTGTAACCCAAACAATCCCACAGGCGCTATAATGGATAAGGACACTTTGAAGGCTATAGCTGAACTAGCCGAAGATGCCAATGCTTGGGTTTTGTCCGA
>JBHLNC010000071.1:0-8116 GCA_048937435.1 Promethearchaeota archaeon
GGTATTGCCTACCAGGCCGCTCGATTCGGTATTGAAGTCAATCTTAATGACCTCAAACAAGAATTCATCAACAAGGGTATGAACACAATCAAATCAATGGTTAAAACTGGTGTAGACAAAGGGAAAATCGATCTTAAAGGCGCTAAGGCTATTATCGATGGTATTCATCCTGTTCTTGATGTTACAGAAGCTGTTAAAGACGTGGATATGGTTGTCGAGGCTATCTACGAAAACATGGAAACCAAAAAAGAGCTCTTCAAGAAAATGGATGCGGTTGCCCGTCCAGATACTATTTTCGCTTCCAATACTTCAAGCCTCAGTATTACGGAAATGGCTTCTGTAACCAAACGTCCCGACAAAGTTGTTGGCACACACTTTTTCAACCCTGTCCCAGCAATGAAACTTGTTGAAGTGGTAATTGGTGAAAAATCCTCTGATGAGACAATCGAAACAGCTGTAGCATTTTCCAAAAAGCTGCAAAAAACTCCTGTGAAAGTGAAAGATTCACCGGGATTCATCGTCAACCGCATTCTTGGTGCCCTAATGGGTGAAGCCATGAAAATTTACCAAGAAGGCCTTGCATCAGGAGAAGACATCGACACAGCAATGCAACTCGGAGCCAACCATCCTGTTGGTCCACTCACCCTAGCTGACTTTGTGGGTTTGGATATCGCTAAAGCAACGGCTGAAACACTTCACAAGGGTTATGGTGATTGTTATTCCGTACCAAAATTGTTGGTGGAAAAAGTGGAAAAAGGCGAACTCGGTATGAAATCCGGTAAAGGATTCTTCGAGTACAAGTAGAAACCAAAGAAATAGGAGGAAATTTCAAAAATGGCAGATTATGAAACCATCACCTTCGCGGTCGAAGGTCATTTCCTCGCCGAAGAAGAACAGATCGGCGTTATCACCCTCAACCGCCCAGGAAAACTCAATGCTATCGGTCCAGAGCTCATCAAAGAGATGAACGATGTTCTCGATAAAATCGAAAAAGACGACAATGTTCGTGCTGTTATCATCCGATCCGCCTCAGAGAAAGCTTTCTCGGTTGGTGCGGATCTTACCGCTGCTGCACAAATGGCTCAAGACAAACCAGCAGCTAGGGCTTTCATGGAATCTGGACAAGCCCTCTTCCGACGAATCGAAGCGTTCCCCAAACCCCTCATTGCAGAAATCCATGGGCTATGCATGGGTGGAGGATTAGAAATGAGCTTAGCCTGTGATCTCCGTGTCGCTTCAAAGGAAGCCAAATTTAGCAACCCCGAAGTGAAACTCGGTCTTATCCCTGGTTGGGGCGGAACCCAACGCTTACCACGAGTTGTGGGTATGGGTCGAGCCAAGGAGATTGTGCTCACTGGTAGAGATGTCCTTGCTGATGAAGCGTTTGAAATGGGCCTCGTGAACAAGGTTGTACCAAGCGATGAGCTTCATGGTGAAGCTCTCTTCATGGCCCAGTCACTTGCTGACAATGCACCCATTGCACTAAAGCTAGCTAAAGAAGCGATGAACTCCTCATTTGACGTTCCTGTCAAAAAAGGCAACGTCACAGAACTCGATGGCATGCTCGCAACCTTCGATACCGAAGACCTTGCAACGGGTATCGCTGCAGTCTTCTCCAAATCCAAGCCCAAATTCAAGGGCAAATAGATCCAACGCAAACATTCATCCCGTCCAATTTCTAGGACAAAAGAAAAGATTCTATTAGCGTAACCCGCAATAGACAGAACAAAATATGAACCCCAAATAGGTGAAAAATAAGTGGCAATTCCAAAAGTCGCCATTGTGGGCATCGGTCATAGCAAATACGGCAAACGTGGCAAAATCATTGAAGAAGATATTGAAGGCGAGAAAAACACCTATCCCGCTGTCACAATCCGGGAACTCGCTCACGAATCCTACTTCCCTGCCCTCGAACACGCTGGCATCACCAACGACGATGTCGAAGCAAGTGTTGTAGGCATCGCTGCTGAAGCTTTTGCAGGACAAGGTGCTGGCGCTGCACTCGTTGCAGATGAGGTCGGCATAATCGGCAAACCCACTATGCGCGTAGAAACAGCCTGCGCCACCGGTTCCACCGCCATCCGAACTGCCTGGGCACAAATCGCCTCAGGACAGTTCGATGTCATGGCAGCCATCGGCGTAGAAACAATGACATGGCTTTCGAGTGCGTATGCTACAGAGCTCATGTCAGTAGCTGGTGACCATCGCTGGGAGTACATCTATGGAATTAGTTTTCCAACGTTTTACTCCTTGTACGCTGCCCGGAAAATGTCAGTTGATGGATTAACTCGAGAACAGCTGTCTTCGGTTCCGGTAAAAAGTCATCACTATGGTTACTACAACAAAAACGCTCAGCTTCGTCGTCAAATCACGATTGACGATGCAACTGGTTCTATACCGATTGCGCTTCCTCTTCGCTTGTATGACTGTTGTCTCATCAGTGACGGTGCTGCGACAGTCATTATGGCAAGTGAGGAGAAGGCGAAGGAGATGTCGAGTGAACCCCTTTGGATTACAGGGATTGGTACGTCATCAGATACATTTCGAGTAACAGATCGTCCGAACTTGACTAATATCGAAGGCAATGTTCGTGCTGGTGAGATGGCGTACAAAGCTAGTGGCAGGACTGCCAAAGATATTGACGTCGCCTACGTTCATGACTGCTTCAGCATCGCTGAAATCATGGCGTATGAAGACCTTGGTTTCTGTGAACGCGGCAAAGGCGGTGAATGGTCGTTAGAACGCGGTGCATATATCGACGGACCTGGTGTCCCAACAAACGTTGATGGTGGACTCAAGTCAAAGGGGCATCCATTGGGTGCTACCGGCATCGGACAGGTAGTTGATGCTTACAAACAGGTCTTTGGCACAGTCGAAAAGCCACGTCAGGTGCCCGATGTTGAAGTGGCCTTAACTCATAATGTGGGTCAGCACGGTCAATTTGTGAATGTCTTCATTCTGGAGCCTTGAGGTGAAAAATAATGAGTGAACACGAAATGGGTTTTGTTGTTGAGTTGTCCTCGGATGTAAAAAACCGACAACGCATGACAGCTGAATTCCGCAAATTCATAAACGGTCTTGAGGAAGGTAAGTTCTTAGCGACCGAGTGTAAGAAATGTGGAAAAAAGTTCATGCCACCTCGATTTAAATGTCCGTGTGGTGGAGCTGACCTGAACTGGTTTGAAGTGAATCCTGAAGGCACACTATATACATGGTCAATTGTCCACTTCGCTCCAGACGGCATCGCCAAACAAACCAACGTTCCCTATGTAGTGGGAGTAATCGAGTTTGAAGACGAACTGCGACTTGCGGCTCACATGAAGGGATTGACGAGTAAACCCAAAGTGGGGATGAAAGTCAAAATCGCTCCCCAAGAACTGGAAAACGGGAACCTCGCCTACTTCATCAAGCCTGCCTAGCCTCTGCTATCAGGCTCCTTTCCCTTTTTTTAGCCTAATCCTGAATAGAAACTACATGAATTCCTTCAAGAGTTTTTCAAGACCCTTAGGGGCAAGTGGTTTCTTGATGAGTGTTTCTTTCTTGAGTTGAGGTAAGGAGTCTCGGTAAATTGGGCGGTCTTCTTGGTAGAAGAGTCCAATGGGTATTCGGTCTCCCCATTCTTGGGCACGAGTCCAAGCTTGATGGAGATCAGATGGATTGTGACCTTCGTCTTCAAGTTTGTATACGCGGTCACGGTAAAATTGGAAGGTTTGCTCTCGGTTGAAGGTGAAACAAACTTGAAAAATATCTAGCAATGCGAAGCCCCGATGTTGAATGGCGGTTTTCATGAGTCCTTTCAAATGTTCGAGGTCTCCAACCCACCCACGCGCAACAAAACTAGCGTTGCTTGCTAACGCGATTTTGAGTGGTTCTAGGCGAGGTGAGGGGGCTCCATGTAGTGTTGTTTTACTTCGGTATCCTTGGATGGCGGTTGGTGCTGTCTGTCCTGTTGTCAGTCCGTATACTTTGTTGTCATGTGTGAAGAGTTTGATGTCAATATTGCGTCGTGCTGCATGGGGTAAATGTCCGAGCCCTTCATCGTATTGGTCACCGTCACCAGCAGCGCAGATTACTGTCAGTTCATGGTTTGTGAGTTTTACCCCAGTTGCTAAAGGAAGTGTGCGTCCATGGATGCCGTGGAATCCATTCACATCGACATAGTTGAAGAGTTTGCCGTGACAGCCGATTCCGGTCACAAGGAAGTATTGTTCCTTGGGAACTTCCAACTCTGCAATAGTTGCCTTTAATGCGCGAAGCAACCCGAAATTGCCACAGCCTTTACACCATGTATTTGGTTCAAGGGTATCCAAGTTTTCTACGGTTGGTTTCATCATTTTCCTCACTCCTTAACTGAGAGCCTCCCTTATACGATCTGTCAGGTCAGCAGGATCAAAGGGGCGTCCATCATATCGGAGGATACGATGATCGATTTTGTAATCCGTGTATTGTTGAATTAGGCTTCCGAGTTGACCTGTCTGGTTATTTTCCACAAGAATGAGACGCTTGCCTTGGAGCGCTTTTTCAACTTCAGTAAGGGGGAATGGTTCAATATAGAGGATTTGAGTGAAGTTGATACTCTGTTTTTCTTTCTGTAAAATTCTTAGAGCTTCAAGAATTGCCCCTTTAGGTGACCCCCAACTAACAATGGTGGTTTTAACGTCACGTGGTCCATGTATCTTCACGGTATCACGGTTAGCAAGTGTTTTCAATAATTTAGGCATCTTTTGATAGCGTTTATTCGCTTGTTTTTCAGCGATTTCGCAGTGATCCCCTTGAAAACCAATTTCTTTATGGACCGCTGAATCTGTGTGGACTAATGCACCTGGAGTGCCTGGAATTAAACGGGGGGAGATACCATCATCGGTGTAGCGGTGGCGAAGGTATGGTTCCTTATCTTTGTAGGGTGTCATGGGGAGCAGTTTACCACGGTCAATGGGTATGTTATCCAGTTTGAAGGTATTATTGGTGTAATGGCTTTCGAGTAGGTGTTTGTCTGTGAGTATGATTACCGGGAGTTGGAATTGTTCAGCCAGGTTAAAGGCGTCAATTGTGAGATCAAAGGACTCCTGAGCATCACCCGGGGCTAACACGATGCGGGGAAATTCACCATGCGAGGCATGGATTGCGAAGAGTAAATCGCTTTGTCCTGTGTATGTGGGTAAACCTGTACTCGGACCGGTGCGTTGACCAAGCATTACCACTAGCGGAGTTTCAGTCATGCCTGCCATGCTGAAGGCTTCCGTCATCAAACAGAATCCTCCACCTGAAGTTCCCGTCATTGCCCTCACCCCTGCATGGGCTGCTCCAATGGCCATGTTAATGGCAGCGATTTCACTTTCGGGCTGATGCGTCACTATTCCAAGCCGTTCTCCTTGAGCGAAAAAGAAATGGAGAACGCCAGATGAAGGTGTCATAGGATACGCTGCATAGAATTTACATCCAGCGGCCATTGCACCCAATGCTATCGCTTCACTCCCAGGGATTAGAATCCGTTGCCCCTTTGTCTTGGAGATAGCCTTTATTTGATATGTGAACTCGTTCGAGAAGTTCTCCTTTGCGTAATCGTATCCCGCACGAACGGCCCGATGATTCATCTCGACGACCTTATCGCCTTTAAGTTGGAAGTTCTCTCGCAATATCTCCTCAAGAATCGTGACATCATAATCCAAAACAGCTAATGTAGCACCAAGAGCAATCACGTTCCGAATTACGGGAGTACCTTCAATTTCCTTTTGTATAGTTTTCAAAGGGATAGGGCAAAGGAATTTTTTGTCAGTTGGAATATCTGGGTGATCCGAGGGAATGCGATCACTATCATAGATGTAACCGCCATCTTTGGAAACATGAATGTGATGGCGTTTCATGGTCAATGCATCCAAAGCAATGACGAGATTGATAGTGTCCCAGTGACTATAAACCGGATGGGCTGCTGCCCGAAGTGTGTAGAAATTATGTCCACCTCGAATAAGAGACGGATAATCAATGGAACCAAACACGTGCAGGCCTCCTCGCAAGAAGGACTTGGCTAACAGGAAACCAGCTGCATTGATACCTTGACCAGCTTCACCACCAACTAACAGAGATATCTCATCTTGTTGCACTGCTTGTCACCGTTCCTTTTTTACAATAGATTTTAGCGCCTCAAAACTCTTTGTAACTTCTTAGCCTTCTAACACCACATCTGATGCCAGTGTTCTCTGAGTAAGTGTAAATCCAAACAGAATACGACAGAAATTAAAGGACCTCATCTGAATAGAAATTCACTTTTCTCATAAAACAGAGGGTGTGCTGGTGAAAATCGAAGTTCAACCAACCTCATTTACTTCTGAGGGAGAAACTCTCCGAGGAAATTTTGTACTTCCCCGTGGAACTGGACCATTTCCAGGTATCTGTAAATTCCATGGCCTTCCCGGATCATCTAACCAAATTAGTGGAATAGCAACACGATTAGCTGAAGCAGGATTTGCGGTATTGACTTTTGATTTTAGGGGGTTTCGTAGTAGTGAGGGACTGTTCCGCCTGGTTAACCAGGTGAAAGACGCGAAACTCGCTATCTCCCATTTACTTGAATCTCAGTACACCATAGGAGAATGGGTTGGAGTGTACGGACCCAGTTATGGAGGAGCAGTTGCTGTCTTCACTGCAGCCCGGGATTCACGAATTAGTGCTGTTGGTCTCCGCGCTCCCGTGTATGATACGCTGCGGTTAGCTCGCTCACAAATGATTACTACGGTTTTCGAAGAACTGGGTCAAGACGCTCCTGATCAAATGCACGGACTCACCGATCTGCAAATTCGTAAGGATGTTCTTCGCTGGATGGTTGAGGATGCTAAACAATTGAATCCCATGAACGAAATTGACAAAATCGCCCCACGTCCCCTGTTTATCATCACTGGAGATGCAGATCCTTACATCGATGTAGCTGGTCTTAAACGATTCTTCGATGTGGCTAAAGAACCGAAAGAGATGGTCGTTGTTAAAGGTGCAGATCATAATCTATCAAGTCCCGCAGCATACGAGACGACCGTTAATGCTGTAATAGCCTGGTTCCAACGGCAACTCATTCGGGACTCCAAGTAGAATGCAATTAGAAATCAGATTTTTACAATCAGAATAGCAATAAAATGAACCCTAGTCCGTTCTTTCATTTGGGTTTCACGAAGTAATGCAAGATTTTCGTCATCCTTTGGTTACCTGAAATTTTTAGGTGTGTACTTACTGCCCCTAGTATGGGTGTCAGATATGATTCGCTGCCAAAAATGTCAAGGTTGGGTATCCGGCGATTCTTTAGCGTGTCCTGCCTGTGGGGCAGTAGTGAGCCAGCTCATTAAAGAGCCTGAAAACCATGGATTCTACTACCTTGTCATAAACCCAATCGAAATCCCCAATGACTGTTAAACAAGTTTCAAAATCATAAGCATACTGGCCTGCTGCATCATAGGCCACTCTTTCTTAAGCCCACTTTTTTCTGAATTAAATATCACATTCTGCATTATGTGGACCTTGAAACACATTTTCGAAATAAGGAAGTGGCTTCATCAATTGTCAGAGGCAGAAGATTGGACTTCGTATCCGGAATTAGATCTCTATTGTGTTGGAAAAGCTGAGTTAACAAAGGCGGAGAGAGGTTCGCATGTCTAAGCATTTCCGGGTTTGAAAATACATCCGCAACACTGCCCGCTCCAATGAATTTACCCTCTTTGATGACATAAGCGCGATCAGCAAGCAGAGGCACCGTATCGACATCATGAGTTGCCGTGATAATCGTAAGGTTACCTTCCGAATGGATTCTTGATAAGAAACTTAGGAATTCGTTTCGGCTTCGAGGATCCATATGGGCTGTTGGCTCATCAAACACTAAAATCCTTGGACGCATCGACAGGACAGTAGCAATTGCAGCACGCTTCTTTTCTCCCACACTCAAATGGTGTGGAGGTTTTTCTTTGAATTGCGAAAGCCCTACAACCTCTAGAGCTTCGTCCACACGGTCATTGACTTCATCTTCTGGAAGTCCCATATTTAAGGGTCCAAATGCAACATCTTCCCATAAGGTGGGCATGAATAGTTGGTTGTCCGGCTCTTGAAACACTAGCCCAATTGAACTCCGCAGTTCAAA
>JBHLNC010000072.1:0-8081 GCA_048937435.1 Promethearchaeota archaeon
GATTACCCAGCTGAAGTTTCGAATGCCACGAAAAAAATCCAAAAAATTGTCAAAGACATGAATAAGGAACTGCTTGAAGAGCAGGAACTAAGAGCAACTGCTGACGCTCGAATCGAAGAGCTTTCTAATGACCTTCAACTTAAGATTGCTACAATTGAACGATTGGAACGAACCATCAATGACCTGAAAACAACCGCCGATGAAACCACAGACCTTCAGACCAAGAATAGGGCTCTGCAAGCGGAACTTGATGCTATTCAAACTCAACTGGAAAAAATGTCAGAAACCTATAAGGAACTTGTTTCAGAACAAGAGGCAACTATACCTGTTCAAGAATTATTAGCCTTATACATCGCTTTGCTTGAAGATGTGTTCTATGCCCAACCACATGCGAAGACATTATTCCTACTTCATGGCAGAAAGAAAGAAATGACGCGTGAAGAGATTGTAAAAACTGCTGGACATGAACCAACGGCCATCCGAAAAGCCCTTGGTGATCTCTCTCGGGCTGAACTCATCGATTATGATGTTGAGGCAGGAAAAGCTAGCTTGAAGAAGCGGTTGTACCCAACTTAGACTTTCATATCAGCTAGAAGTTGGTTGAATCGTGGTAAACCATGTAGGCTAGCGGCTAGTGCGCAAATGTAGCGACTTAGCTCTGCGTCGATGAGACGTTCTAAATCAGAGCGCGTTTTACTTTCTGTTGCACGGTCAACCAGCTCTCGGGCACTACGGTAAATAACTCCAACTACTCGTTTTTCGACATCTGGTGGACCCCAATCGAATGACCGAAGATTTCGTTGGGCCTCATTGAGGCTAGCGTCTACGGATTCATTCTTCAACGCATTTGATACCTGATCATAGAACTCTCCCGCAACGCTCGTGATTTTATTGTTTTCTCGACTTGTCAACTCTGTCCCGATGGTGCCTCTTCGCATCAGTTCTTGCAGTAGTCCAGCACAAGGCGCTTCAGCAAGAAACCGACGAATAAGATCATAAAAGACTTGACCGGCAATTCGGGTAACCTCAGTTATTACTTCCCGAGGTTCACTGTATCGGAAGAGTTCTCGACATGCTTCGAACCAATAATTGGGTAGTAAGATATGGCTTCGGCTAGAGTACTTATCAAGCAATTGTTGGATTGGCGGGAGGAGTTTCTCGGGGTCATGAACTGAGAGTCGACGTTGGAAAGGTTTTCCTGTGAGTGTGGCTAGATCTTGTGTGGCTTCTGTTATTGATTTTTGGGCGGCTAAAATTGGTTCTTTAATTTTAGTTTTAGAAATCTTTGTGTCACGGGATTTGGCCAACGAATTGAGGGCCTTTTCAATACGGCCTAAGTGGGTTAGAATCACATTGATGGTATCATCGACAAATGAAGAGCCAGAAGAGGTTGAGTTATTCTTGGATTCTGCCAAAGTCTGTTCCACGGATTCACGGACAGCATGAACGCCTTGGGCGAGTTGATCAACTTGCTTTGGGCTCAGATTACCTTCAGCCTCAATCGTTATTAATGCATGAATTAGCGTAGAGTTGACAGTTGTAAGGATGAGAATTCGTTCCAGCAATTCTTCTGCTGCTATCACCCTTTCTTCTCTCCTCTAGCAAGGTAGTTACTTCATTTCTAAATTGAAGAGTTCTGCGACATCACGAATAGAGGCACGAAGAATTTCCTCTGAGACACCTTTGGATTTCTTGAACCATCCTCGACGTAGTGGTGATGGCCCTGCATGGAGATCCACGAGTTCAGTTGCAGAATTCACAAGGTCTTCGATTTCTGGAATCTGAGGGAGGCCCAAGAGAAGTAGGAGGTCAGTGGGATGTCCCTCATCTTCATAGGAAATGAAACAGGGCGTAATGGCTGCACCTTTTGCTGTGTATGCCCTGAGCGCTTTTTTGATGTGAGGATCATATTCTGCTCGCGCAAACTCACGAGTTCCTGAGAAGTTATAATAAGTAGATGAGGCTCCAGGCTCGTTTCCAATTTCAGCGAAGCTACAGTGTTCTACGGCGTATTTGACCATAGTTTTTAGTTGAGTAGGAACATTTCCTGCAGAAGGAATCAGGCTAACATCGGTATAGAGACAAGGTACAACAATGGGATCGAGTTTCCGAGCATAGTCTGCGATGTCAGTTGTTGGAAATACTTCCTTTCCAGGTTCTACAACACCGGGACTTAGCATTTGTTCAACGAACCGGAGAGCAAGTGGATTGACAAGCTCTACAAAGGCGGATTCCTGAGCTTTTGAAACAGCATCGGCTCCATCCACAGTTGAAGGAACCATACCTTCAACATCGTTGATTTTTCCAACATCAATTTGCAATTGGCGCTGCAAGAAGTCAGCAACTTCTCCTTCCCGCCAGGCAAGAATACGTCGGAGCATTGCTCGATTGCTAAGAAGACAAACAAGGTCGGCACCTCGATCCTCCAATTGGCCTCGAAGAAGTTTGGAAAGAGACCACATTGTATTAAGAGCCTCAGAGGTTTGATCCTTAAAGGGGAGTACTGTAAATACATAGACGAAGATTCTTCGACCTTCCTCCTCTTGGAATCGTTCCTTTAAGATTTCAATAAGGGCAGGAGCCCCACCACAGCCGGTTCCTCCACCAGAGGAGGTGAAGATTACGAAGCCGGAAACGCCTTCAAAACCAAGTTGGGTGAGTTGACCCATTATGACATCTTTGAAATCATGAACGTAATTGTAGCCATCTGTGAAGTTGCCGCCACAGCCAATATCTGACGCTCCATAGAGTAGTGTGTTCTCTTTGGGTATGTCATATTTTTGTCGTAGCTTTTGGATATCTGACCGGTCTGTGTTCAAGCAGAGATAACCACGGATTCTGGGCGGAAGCATTCTTTCGCGAGCTTGTTTCAGATATGCACCTACAAGGTTACTTCCACATTCCCCAATTCCAATAGCAAAGACTTCAGCCACACGCGGAGCATCATCTGTGTATTCCATAGTTTATCCATCCATTTTCTATTTGATTGATTTTCTCTTTTCGGACATAGCCGCAGCTAATTCACGAGAAGCCCACGCAAGGTAGTTTGCAGTATCTTCTCGCGTGTAGGTTTCTCGAATTCGTTTTTCAATTTCATTTAGTTGACGATTGCGCTCAGCCTTTGGTGCCGCAGGGTTGTAATCTGCAAGAAAGACTCGAAGCGCTTTGTGCCATTCGTCGATTTCCTTGATTTTCTCCAACCATTGTTGCTCCAAAGTTCGGATGGTAGTGAAAATATCGATCGACTCAGGCAAGGAATCTACAGTTTCCAGTTTATCACGCATTGTTTGCAGGGTATCTAATGGAAATATAATTTGGCTAAATTCTTTAGGTCGAGAATGATAAACTGCTACGAGTGTCGAATAATACTCCGTTGTATTTTCCAGTAATTGTTCAAAAGCCTTGGATGTCTTTTGTTCCATATTGCGGAGAATATCAATGACACTTTTCTGAGCCTCAATTAAAGCCATGCAGATTTCGAGGACGGTAGTTACCTGTTCAGTCTCTAGCGCATCAGGAACACGTGCCAAAAGTTCTTTCAGCTTAATTACGGTTTCAGCCTGACCATGGTGCTCTAATAGATCAGTTACTGAATTGAGATTTCGCCAGACTTCGTTCGCCTTGTCTCGGATAGCTTTGAGCAATTTGGGTTCAGTGAGCAATTCACGAAGCTCATCGAACCGATCAGGAAGGTCTTCAATAGTAGAAGGAAGTTTATCCTGTAATTTGACACATTGTTTGACATAACTATCGGTCTTGATTCCCAACGAAGCAGCAACACTTGTCAGTTCCGAATAGGCTTTGATTTGTTCGTTAAGGACTTGGTTGAAGTATCCCACAATCCGTTTTTCGAAGATCTCAACAATGTGATGAGCCTTTCGAATCGCTTCTTCATAGGTTTCGCTTGCAGGTACGATGGAGGTCAATTCTTGAATCGCTGCTTGAACCTCAGACGGAATTGTTAGATTCATGCCAAGAAGTTTCGACACCGCCAAACGGAGTTTGAGATCAAGGCGGTATTTGAGATTTTCAATTGCATCTTGGGTTTTGTAGAGGGCATCTCCTTGAGCTTCCCGGGAAACCGCCTCCATTTCTTCAAAACTCTTACTAGCACGGATTTGAGCAATTGCGTTTTCAAGAAATTCTTCCATTGTCTTGAAGGATTCACGATAGGTGGGTTTGATGACCTGAATTTCCGCCAAAAGCGCATTCAGTTCGCGTTCCCATGCTTTTCGAAAGAGGTCCATCCGATTTTCAACATGTTTTTGGAGACGGGCATAGGCCTCGACAAGTTCTGAGAAGCTTATATCCGTACTTCTAACTGGAGCAGGAGCAGCACCCATTGTTGTTTTATCTAAGACCGTGCTAGCTGTTTCGGAAATACGGGCTAAAAGGGATTCTTGAGCTCTGATTTCTGCAATTAGTTTTCCATGTTCTTCTATGATTCGTGCCGCAACATCTGAGTACACTGTAATGAGTGTGTCGAGTTCAGCTTTGGCTAGCTTCTTTGTGTTCGTCTTTTCAAAGGCTTCAAGTTCTTTGGTATTGGTAAGCACTTTGCGTTTTACAGCACGAGTTAAATCATCAAGAATTCGTGTGGCTTCGCTTCGAAGAGCAGTCTCCACGTTAGTACGATACGCTTGAAGGCGTTCATACCCTGCAATCAGACCGGCAAGATCAGCCTCTTGTGGAAGTTCCTCAGGAGCAGGTGGTAAGAAGTTTGCTTCATTAGAAATGTTTGCAGAAGCTAGCGTGCGGTTGAGGTTATGACCAAATTCAATTATTTGGCTGCGAACTTCGCTTGAAGCTTTGAGAACCTGACCATCATACTGTTGGACTAGTCCTAGAAGGGTTGTGAGATTGGATTCATCCTTCAATTGTTTCTTTATTGCTTCTAATGACGTTGAAATCGCCATTGGTACATTCAAACCAAGGCTCCGAGCTGTCACCAAAAGGGAGATAGAGGATTCAATGCTTGTCTGTAATTTCGCACGAAGCGTATCAACGACCTCTCCTCGGCGGCTCGTCAAATATTCATGTTCCGTTCGAAGTGTTTTACGGATTTCAAAAAGATCGGGAATTGAATTAACTTCAATTGTCTCACGTTCAGCACTAATGGAAACATCGCTGGTGTCAATGCCTACAAATCGGTCATAGGTTTTAATGAGTGCCCGATTTCGCTCGAGCATGTCATTGGTCTGTTTGTTTAGTGCATCACGGAGCTGCTTAGAAATTCCTTCTAGATTCGAGACAAAGCGGGAAAGGACTGGTAAAACAACGGAAAACCCACCTTGTGTTGAAGGAAATGTAAGTCTATTTAATTCACGCCCCAACTGGATATCGAAACTCATAATTGTGGCTTTCAAATCTTCAAGTTCAGTCATATAGTTTCGCAACAGCTCTATATGAAGCTGAAGTGACTGAGACAGACCCTCTTCAATTTTGGGAAGACCTACACCGATTTCTTTGGTCAGACGTCGCTTTTTCGGACTTAACGACCAACTAGTTTTTGCGTCTCGATCAAATCCCTCAAGAGTTACCAATTCACGTCCTACATCCTCAATAGACGTTTCGACTTCAGAGGGGAGAACACCCATAACTGTTCGGCATTTTGAACTGATTCCTTTGAGTGAGGAATAGTACTTCCGAAGTTCTGCCAAGTTAGTAATCACTAATAAAGCCCCCAGGGTAAGTGGCTTTCACCCACCTTTCTAGAACCATTGGAAAGTTAGTTCTTAACTCTTTTGAGCCAACAAAATTCTTTCAGCAATAACTAAATTTATGCTAAAGCCCATTTCATACAATTCCTACAAAAATTCGCTAAAAAATTCAGAGGAGTACACGGCATGCCCGTTTCAGACCGACATCGATACCGTCAAGAAAAACTCTTAGAAGCAGGGAAGATTGCGTCTAAAGCATTGAGCTTTACTTGTAGTCAAGTTGCAGCAGGTGTGCCATTGCTCACCATTGCAGAATCAGGTGAACAACGAATTCGGGAACTGGGAGGACAACCAGCGTTTCCGATTAATATTTCCATCAATCATCATGCCGCCCATTACACTCCAACTCTAGAAGATACGACAACCGTTCCTGAACTCGCTTTGGTGAAAATTGATCTTGGAGCACATTTACACGGTTACATCGCAGATAATGCCCGAACGGTTCTAGTCGGAAAAGATGAGAAATTTCAGAATTTAGTACAAGCTGCAGAAGCAGGTCTTCAAGCGGCAATTCAGACAATTCGAGCAGGACTACGAATTTGGAAAGTCTCAAAAGCAATTTCGGAAGCAATCCGGCAATTCAAGGCACGACCAATAGAAAACCTGACTGGGCACAGTATAGAAGCATTTAATCTCCATTCTGGAGTAGCAGTGCCATCCGTCGCCCGTTCAGGAGAGCGTTTCGCTTCTCCGCGGTTGAAAGAAAAGATGGTAGTCGCCGTTGAGCCCTTTACTACATACAGTCGAAATCCGAATGTGGAGAATCTAGAACCAGGTCACATATTCGGGTTTGCCCATTCACGAAATCCCAGTAATTCTAAACTCCGAAATCTTTTCAGTCAAATGAAGGTCAAGTTTGCTCAACTTCCCTTTGCATCGCGTTGGATGACAGAGTTTGTTGAACCGGATCAAGTTTCTCATACTCTTGAAACTCTTCGTAAAGATGGGTGTATTCATAATTATCCAGTCTTGGGTTTACGAGATGGGAGTTTTGTGGCACAAGCTGAACACACAATTATTGTCGAGCCAACAGGATGTACCATAACAACGAGACGACCAAATGAATTAGGAGAAATTTCACATGGAATACATTGACGTGTTGCGACAACTAATCGCGTTTCCCACAGTGAATAATCCCCCACAAAACATTCGACCCACATGCGATTGTGCGGATTTCATTTATGATCAACTGACCGGATTTGGATTGAATTCGCAGGTGTTAGAACAAAGTGGCTTTTTCTCTGTGTTAGGAACCGTCGGAGAAGGCCGTCCAGTGACTCTCTTTTTAGCACATTTTGACGTGGTTCCAATTGGCTCCGGGTGGCACACAGATCCGTTCGAGTTGACGGTTCAAGAAGGAATGGGTTACGGACGGGGAACAGCGGATGATAAGGGTAACACTGTCGCGTTGCTACTCACTGCTGAAACTATCTCGAACCTGAAATTACCAGGAACTGTAGCCTTTGCTATGACCGGTGATGAAGAAATTGGAGGGTTAAACGGAGCCACTGTTGTCCGAGAAACCCTGGAAAAACAAGATTTGTTTCCAGATTATCTTATCACTGCTGATGGAGTGGGAATGCAAATCGTTACACGGCGACGGAATACGATAGGTATTACAATATCTGTTCCTCAAAAACCAAAAGAGCTCCAAGGATCCCAAGAGAACCATCGGTTTACCACCGAATATTATGGACGTCAATCGCGGCATTCAGCTTATTTTTGTCCAGGAGTCGATCAACATGCACTCCTTATGGCGTCCAGCTTTCTTCTCCACAATCCGCATACCATAGTGAGAAAATTTTCTGACAGCTTTGTAAAAACCAATGTTGTACCAGATTGGTTTGAAATAAACGGTATCAATTCTCTCAAGAAAAAGAAACAAGCTAACATAAACTGTGACGAAAATCTTACAAGATTACTTCAGACACTTCTCCCAATCTCTCGGATACATTTTCCAACAAGACCTAGTGACTATGGGATAACACTTTGTCCAAATCTACTCTATGAGAAGAATGGGCAATGGGAAGTCTTCTTTGATGGTCGTGCAATGACAACAGATGCAAGCACGGTTGAAACCGCCATTGAAGAAGTTCTCTCAGAGAAATTACAGGGTATCAAATATCAATCGATGATTCGAATGGGTAAAGCCTTCATGAACACAGCATCCAATTCACGGCTCGTAAAAACAGCACAACAAGTAGCTTCAAAGCTTGGCCTTGAGAAGCATCCGATTGAATTAGGTGGTGCCAGTGATACCCGACACTTCACGGATAGACCAGTGGAAGCCATCGATTTTGGTCCCATAGGCTTTGGCGTTCATGGATCAAATGAACATGTCCTTCTTGAATCCATTCCCAA
>JBHLNC010000073.1:0-8036 GCA_048937435.1 Promethearchaeota archaeon
AAATTGAAATCTCCACTGAACAAGTCAAAACTGCAGAGGGTAACGTCGCAAACGTCTCAGCTATGGAAATCACATTGGTTCGCGGGTAGAAACAGGTCTAAGCGCCATCTACGAACAACGAATCAACCAAACGATCAGATATCGCTTGAAAGCCAATCCGGCAGGTGAGAACGACTCATTGCCATCGGGCAAGAGCGTTCATCCCTTTCTTCTTTTAGCCGGGTAAGCGGAGCGGATATTCCTAATATTATAATTACTACTTAGTCTATTCGGTAACCGTGGTTGCTCAAGAGGTCAAACGAATGAACCTGCAAAAAAGAGTGTCCATCCCGACGGTAGTACAAATATTGGCAATTGGGGATTCAAATGCTGAATTTGTATTTCCACAACTCGAAAAGATGCCAGGGTTTGGCCGTGAAGTTGTTGTGCCTGAAATGATGACTCGGGCTGCAGGATCCGCGGCGAATTTTGCCATTTGTGCGGCTAGCCTTGGTGTTAAAACAGGATTTGCTGGCCGTTTAGCCGTTGACCAATTTGGCGAAGTCGTGTTGAAAGCTTTTCGAGAGGTCGATGTCGATACTCAATGTCTGCGACTCGTCGAGGATTCCTCGACAGGAGTCACAATTGCCATGATACGCGATGATGGCGAACGGGCTTTTGTCACCTTTCAAGGAACAAACGCCCACGTCCAACTGGGTGACCTTAAAGTATGTCTCAAACAGAATCCACCCCCGCGATGGGTTCATTTAGCTGGGTATCATCTTCTGGATGCTCTTCAAGGACGACCTTCAGTGGAATTATTAAAGCTAGCAAAATCACGGGGAGCGACAACGTCGTTCGATACAGGCTGGGATCCTAATGGCTGGTCAGACGATACTATCGAAGAGGTTAAAGACATTCTTCAATTTGTTGATGTCTTTTTCCCTAACGCTGATGAAGTCAAAGCGCTAACAGGTGAACGTAGCCCTCGGAAAGGAGTTCAACAACTAATCGAAGCCGGAGCTCCTGCTCTCGTAGTAAAACTAGGCAAGAAAGGCTGTTTACTGGCAACAAAACGGGATCAACATCTCATACCGGGCTTCGATATTGAAGTTCAGGATGCTACAGCAGCGGGTGATGCCTTTGACGCTGGCTTTGCTGTGAGTATGATTTCTGGAGCCACTATGGGTCGGGCCGCTGTCTTCGCCAATGCGGTGGCTGCATTACGAGTTTCCCGACTGCCTAGCCAAACGCTATTTCCTAACCTTCAAGAAACAACTGCATTTTTAATGCGGAAGCGACCATTAGAGACATGAAAAGACCTGACATCCACCAACATATGTCTCAAGTACTTTCAAGTCTAGCAAGTTCTCAGGTTTCAGGGTGAAAGGATCTGCGGATATACGTATGAAATCAGCTAGTTTTCCGAGGGTAAGCGTTCCTTTATCTTGTTCTTCAAAACTGGCATATGCTGCATCAGCGGTATAGAGTCGAATTGCTTCCTCCACAGTGATTTGCGTTGCAGGATTAGGGTGTGTCACGGCGGAATAGATTCCGTAAATCGGGTCCATCGGCATACAGTCGGATCCAAACGCAATTTTGATACCTGCATCTAGAATTTTCCGGAAATTGTTTAATTGCTGAGCACGTTCCGAACCCAGTCGAGAATCATACATCCCTCCCGGGAGTCCCCATCGATGTACAAAATTCGGTTGTTGGAGTAAAAGCATATCCAACTTTTTCACTCGGTTGATTAACGGTTGTGTAAGGAATTCAGCATGGATGATATTATGCCGTAGTTCTTTCACGAGCTTGGCTTTACTCACTTGTTCATGAGCTCGTAAAACCGCGTCAATCCCTCTGTCACCGATGGCATGGGTGCTCACCTGTAGCCCCAATTGGTTGGCAGTTTTGAGAAGGAATCGATAATCCTCTTCATCGAATAGGAGGAGACCGTCAGTTTTCGGATTGTCTTGGTAAGGTTGAGAAAGTGCGGCGGTTTGGGCTCCAAGGGATCCATCTATGAAGGTTTTTACACCACCTAACCTGAAGTATTCATCTCCTAGTCCAGTAGGTAAGCCTAGCCCTGCAAGCTTATCTAATAGTTGAGTTTCAAGATTGGCATACACCCTCACGCTAAGTTGTTGAGCTTGCCTGACTTTAATGAACGCTGCTATGGTTTGCAACTGTCGATGGTAAAGATTTTCATGTACGGATGTAATCCCAACGCTGTTTGCGAAGCGACATGCTGCAATAATAGATTGAGCCAAATCTTCTTCTTCGGTTTCTAATTTCTTGGTATCAATGGAAATATCGCGGAGAACTCCTGTTGGTTCACCCGTATCAATGTCTTTGTCAACTCCAGGATGCATTGCATCTATTTCTAATTGGCTAAGCGCTACTGAGTTTGTGCTTACTAGATGACCACATACTCGAATCAACACGATTGGATTTTCAGGAGCAATAGGGTCTAGGTCTTCTTTTGTTATGTAGCGAGGAGTTGTCCATTTACTTTCATCCCAGCTGTAACCTAATATGAGCTTACCAGGTGAAGTCTTTTTCACCCATTCTCCAACTAATTGAATAGCTTCTTCTGCGGATTTAGTTTCACCAAGATCAAGGTGTAATAATTTGCGACCAAGTCCAGCCAAATGGGCATGAGTGTCAATGAATCCTGGAAGCACAGTATGCCCTTTTCCATCAATGATCTGTTTGGCATTCCCAAAAAGTGGTTTCAATTCCTCCTCTAAGCCAAGTGCGATAATCCGTCCATTAGCAACCGCCATCGCTTCAGCTTTAGGCAATGCAGGATCCATGGTGATGATGCTAACATTATGAATAATGAGATCAATCTGAAATGGCAACTTATTCTGACTCCTTGCGCCTTCTTATGACTTAGACCTTTTTCATATGTCATTCGCACTGATGACAAAGTTTCTCAAAACATACTAGAATGATAAATAGAACATGAACTTGATAAAATAAGACCTTGAAGGTGAGTAGATAATGAAAACAGGAAAAAAGTTTGCCATCGGAATTATCATCATTGTAATAATTTCTGCTGGAATTTACCTCGGATTGGCATTCCCCTCTCCGGTGCAATCGACGCCAGTTAGTCTTACTGGGATTCTTTCCTCAACGAATATTCCAGGAGCGATTAATTGGCCAAATTCGCAGATGCAGGTTACTATAACGCTCACTTCCGTTACTGCTGTCTGGGGCTATGAAATTCGAGATGCATCGGACACTGTGCTCAATGCTTCACTTTCTATTGATACTTCAACAACCACCATTACGACTCCATGGCTCGATATTACTGGTGCTTACACCATTACGATTATCTGCGCTCTAGGAAGTCTAGAAGGCACTGTAACCGTGTATGCTCGTGGTTTTCCGTTTACCATGTCATAAGTACGAAGAGTTATTTCTCCCTGTGTTCTCATCAATCTACAAGTTCTCTAATTCATTTAGGTGTACTAAGGTGGAGGAACCTAGTAACTGGGTAGTTATTATTCGAGGTGAGGCTGAAGGACAAGAGATTCGGGTAGCACTCGATTTTCAGGATGCAGAATCCCTTCTCTCTCCCTCAACGGTGGTTGTAGGTGAATCCTTCCTAAATCAACTGTTAGAATTGATTCGCCAAAACGATGAATGGGCTATCAAAACTGTCATCGAAGAAGTGAGAAATCCTCATGAAACTCCTCTCACCCTAGATACACCATTATTTGTAATACTCACAAAAAGTCATCCTCGTGGACTATCAGCAGGAGCTCTTTTTATTACCGAAGACTATGAACTCGAAAACAGTAAATCACAACCCACCAGAGCTTCACATACTGAATCCTCTCTTCTGAATGCTACAACTCGCTTCATCCTAGTTGGTCTCTCACCCATAGGTTTCGCTGCAGCATGTGGTGAAGATAAACGGCTTTTTACACGATTTATCTCCCGTTTACTAAAACGTCCTCACCGTTTTGCAGAAGTCTCACTACTCCTTCCTCAGAAGATTCATACCTGATCGTGTTTCAAGATTTTTCAGCCTTAATCACAAGGAAGAACGGCACACGTCTTTCACGCTCAAAAAACGGTGCATCTGATGATGGAAGCGGTTCATCAAAAGTTACAATCTGAAACCCTGATTTGATAACCGTGTTAACATAGGTACTTATTGTTCGATGAAAGAAACTGAACTTCTGTGGAAACCCCTTTCCAGTTCGACTTTTCCATCTAACTTGAAACTCTATTTCGGTGTGATAGTTGTCGGTTTTGAAATACTGCCCTTTTCGCCGACCGGTTGACGGATCTTTTTCTCCAAGTTTCCATTGGCCAGGTCCATACACGTTGAATGCAGGATGAACAACTGAAAAGATGAGAAATCCTCCTGACCGTAGAACACGATGAAATTCTTGGAGACTACTTTCTAAACAATTCACATTGAGAAGTACAAGATTACAGAGAACAATGTCAAACTGATTTGCCTGTAAATCTTCCAACTGACAAATGTCTCCAACAAGATATGAAATATCGAAGGTTTGGGAACGTTGTTTGGCTTCTGAAATCAGGCTAGGAGAAAAATCAATGCCAGTAACTTTTGCTCCCTTTTGTGCATAAAAACGCGAAAGGTAGCCTTCCCCACAACCAGCATCCAGAATGTATTTTTCTTCCACATCTCCCATTAGCCCCTCAATGCATGGGTTTAGAATCTCACGATGATGCGGAGTGCCTTTACCCGCAATTAACTTAGAATAAGCCCTAGCATTAGCCTGCCATTGACTCCTAAGATGGGCGGTCATATTCCAGTTCTGTGGATAATGGTCTATTAGACTGTGACGTCTAGACTCCTTGTCATAATCCCGGTTATTCCGCTACTTGGTCAACGGAAGCAACAAGTCTTCCAGAATACCGATTAATGGCAAGTGTTAGAATCTGCATGATGAAAGTAATGATAATCACTCCAAGAGCGATCCAAACGGTTAGTAATCCAATTTCGTAGAAGAACTCTCCAGTCAATCCCATTGAGGCTAGCCAGGCAACACCCCATGGATTTAGGATGTACTTCCAAAACAGATAGTATCCATAGATTCCTGCAACTAGTACAAATAACACAGAAATCGCAAAGAGTGAAAGAATGGTTTTGGTCGCTGAATCGTCCGCATCGATATCACCAACGCCTCGCCCAACAATGAACTTTCTAACTCCCCGATGGAAGCGAAGGAAGATTCCGAGCAACCAAACGAAGACAAGAAATGCAAAGCCACCTGCCAGCAACAAAACGAAGATAAAGATGTCTTCATTGGCTACTAGGTATCCCCAGATGCCAGATAGCATAAGCAAGAATACAATACCCGCTCCTAGAAGTATCAGAAACGAGAGAAGTTGCATACCGAAGGTTATCGACCCAATTCCACCGAAGATGCGATCCCAGTCAAATGAACGCTTTTCCTCTTTGGTTGTAGTCATGATTATCACAGTTTTGAATTGTTAATCCACTACTAACTGTGGTTGGGTCGAAAAAGATTTGCTTTTCTCTTAAAGAATTGGTAGGGTGCTTCTAGCCACCTTTCAGAAAAGAAGAAACTAGGCACAAACGTCATTATCACTTGGTTCTAGCATCATGTCTTTCGTTTATACTGTTTCTCGAATTAAAACGGTTAGAACGCTTTTTCTAGCTCATCAACAATTTTGGCGTAGCGTTTATGAACTTCCTTACCGCCCAAGATCTCGTCGAAGCGCTCGAAATCAGCTTTCATCTTTTCTTTCTCTTCTTTACTAAGAACACCCACCATTGCTGGAAAGACGTCGTCTTCTTCCATCTTAAAGTGAGGTTTCATAATTTTGAGATAATTGTTCACCGAATCAAGTATTCCTTCCCGGGCATCGGAATCTCCACGCCGATAGGCTCGGATGCCTTTATGCATCTCATTGGCGTAGTCAAGGGCTTCAATGTGTTCCTCGATGAGGACAGCGATATTATCTTGTACTTCGTCTGATAATTCCTCGTCGTGATCACGCATTTGATCAAATAAGATGTCTTCCTCTTTGCTGTGGTGTATCACATCAGCGTAACTGCGAATGAAATCTACGATCTTCCAGAAAACAGTGGCAGGTACTTCTTCTTTATCCTCAAGTTTATCGCGGACTTTCTCTATAATTTCGAAAACTCTGTCAACCAATTTGTGTTCTTGAAGTAGGATGTCAATTGGGTACATTGGAGGGCACCTCCAGTTCCAAAGTGTACCCACCTTGTTCATATCCTCTTGAAAAAACTTACCTCTCTGCAACATGGATACAACTTTTAGTCTAAAACAACGCATCAAAGCCTCTACAGGAATTATTGTGAAAGTGTTGGTAGTTAATTATGGCGGTGCCTCCCGAACTTTTTCTTGCTGGTGGCTTCATGGGAATCATGGCTGCTGCGCTATTCGGCATCTCTAATGTTGTCTATAAATCACAGAGTGCTGAAATCCCGCCTACCGCAATCAATGCATTCAAAATGTGGATTGCGCTTCCAGTCATGCTTATTACTGTGCTTCTCCTGCTCTACCCAACGGGATTCAACGTTCCCCTCACTTCAATTCCCTTTCTGGCTGGATCCATCATATTTGGAGCGGGGCTTGGTGACTTAGTGTATCTAACAAGCCAGTCGCGTATCGGCGTTTCACGAGCATTTCCAATTGCCATGATTTTTCCAATTGTCACTTACTTCTTCTCTATCATCTTTCTCAATGAAGCCCTACGAATTACACGGCTTGCAGGGGCTCTTCTTGCGGTAATAGGGGTGAGCCTCATCACAAGGGAACAGGCAAAACAAGAAACAGTGTCAGAAAGTATGGAAACTGAAGTTCGGAAAAGGTGGGATAAAATTGGAATAGTTCTCGCAATATTCGCGGCGTTCTGTTGGGCAACAGCAACTGTGATTCTACAGATCGGTCTAATTGGAGCAGATCCAATTGATGCCAACCTAATTCGAGTGACGATTGGTTCTCTTTTTCTTCTTCCAATATTTCTCATTAGCCGTAATCGCGGAATGCCAAATCCTACTAAGCGGGCATCAAAAATTGTACTGGTTGCTGGGTTTTTCGGGATGGGCATAGGCTCACTTTTGTATGTTTTAACGGTGGCTTTTACTGGAGCGGCTGTTACTTCAGTAATCGCTGCTTCAGCTCCTTTGTTCGCCCTTCCCTTTGCAGTCTTCTATTTGAAAGAAAAAATAACACCATTAATTCTCCTTGGAACACTGTGTACTGTTTTAGGAATTTGGTTTGTAATCCTCGGATTCTAGAAATCATTGACAAGTTGATGGGTAATTTGGGTTGATGAATATCATACTAGCTGGTATGCAAGAAAAAGAATAATGGCAGTTGAGTGGGGTTTCACCATCAACTGCAATGAGGACTCACTTCTTCAAATGTTTGAGAAACACGTTGTGATGATCTTCTTCATCAGCCAAAATTCCTTCAAACAAACTACGGGTGACAAAGTCTTCCTCTTCATCAGCTTGTTTGATTATTGTTCGATAGAGTTTTATCGCGCCTTCTTCTGCTTCGAGAGCAATTTGAAACATTTCACGTGGAGTCTTTCCGATTGTAATTGGATCTGGTTCAGTTGTGGGCTCTCCACCGATGTAGTCAAGGCGTTCTGCGATGTTTTCGGCGTGTTTCATCTCTGTTATTGCGATTTTTTTGAATATGCCTCCATGTGCTTCCGATTCCATTCCCGCTATCCTTACGTGGTTCCACATGTACTCTACTGAAACACGTAATTCCCGGGCGATTCCTTTGTTTAAGAGGTCAAGTAGCTTCCTGCTAGCCATTTTGCGGTGTTCTCCATTTTTATTTCTCTAAAAGTCCACTGAAAGTGTTGTGGTGGTCTTCTTCATCAGCCAAGATGTCTTCGAAGAGTTTTCGTGTGACGATATCGCCTTCTTCGGATGCGGTCTTGATGATTTCCCGGTAGAAGGCAATTGCGCCTTCTTCTGCTTTCTTATCAATGCTGAGCATTTCTTCAGGTGTTTTTCCAACAGTGATGGGGGCTGGTTTGGTAGTGGGCTCTCCACC
>JBHLNC010000074.1:0-7935 GCA_048937435.1 Promethearchaeota archaeon
AGAACATAATCCATGTCACGGGATCATAGTTGATAACATACCCATTGGATATTGGAACATCAGTCCAATTAGTTTGAGAAAGTAATTCATTAGCAACAATATAAATTTTAATTACATCATAGTGTAAATCGAGTGAACTGCTAACTCAAATGTCGAAGCTCCAAGTACCGCTAACAACTGTACTTGGATGCCCAATGACACCCCACTCGGAGCCGGTTGCTTCAAGTAAATGATTAGATGCAGAGAAGCCACCATGGTCCACTGTTCAGCCGTTAAAGTTGCCATCATTAAAGTCATCGGACCAAACCACACTGCCAGAACAGAAGAATGGGTTGAAGGCTAGCAGCAGAAGGAAACAGCAACCAATTGTCACGAGTTTCATTTTTTGATAGAGAGATTTCATTTATTTTCCCTCACAACTTTCTTGGTTTCTCCCATCTTATGAATGAACAGCAATTTTTAACTGCAAAATTACGCAGAAATATCGGCAAACCCGTTAAAAATTGCAGTGTGCACTACAAACTTGTATTCATATCTATTGAGAAGCTATGATGTCTGTCCTATCAGCATAACCTGTTCCTTAGTGAGTACTATTGAACACATCAATACTGTGCAATGCCTTCTTAGTAGAAGAATTGATTTCAGAATAGGAGGTAGATTCTCTTGAACTGTTTCCCAAGCTATCTCCTGTAAGAAGGAAGCATCTTCTTCGGTCACATTCAAGCAATATTCAGGTAGTGGAGGTGAAGTGGGACGATAGGAGAACTCAACTGGGCTTTCTCCAAAAATGGTTGAGTAAATAACTAGGGTAGCTAGGTAGGTTCCGTTCATACTGGGATGCTCCACATCAGCATATAATTGAAAACCGGAACATGTTTCATTCACCCTCTCAAAGGCAAGGCCTACAGGTGCAACTAATGCATCAAATTCTTCAGCAAGATCATAATGAGCCTGGGCAATCACTTCCATTGACAATAGTTCGAATGTCTCGTTCCAAGAACAGGAACCAGCCCAGGGTGGTTTTCCTAGATGTTTCCAAGCCATAAATAGCACAGGTTGAGAGTCTGTATCATTGATTGCTTCGAGAATTAACCTTGCATTTGTTTTGAAGCTTTCAAATCCAAATTCAGGTGTTCCTTGCACGATGATATAATCATAGTTTCCCATAGCAATTTTGTAAGCAGATGCAGGGTGTAG
The DNA here is from genome assembly GCA_048937435.1 of Promethearchaeota archaeon. Taxonomy (GTDB): domain Archaea; phylum Asgardarchaeota; class Hermodarchaeia; order Hermodarchaeales; family Hermodarchaeaceae; genus Hermodarchaeum. The sequence goes on from JBHLNC010000074.1 coordinate 1,198, forward strand.
TTCTGCTAATGGAGCTGCGGATCGGTAAACGGTATCTGTTTCGATGATTCGTGGTGGAGAGACACAATTACAAATTTGTTCGATATGGAAATCGACTCCCTCGTTGTGGTATGTGAGGCTGTTGCCAATGAACAAGAGTCTTGCAGGGAGTTCTGGTTGCTCAACATTCATTCCAAGAAGAATAGCGAAAACCACAGAGGTTGGAACCAAAATAACTGCAAGCAGAATTAGCCCTTTATTTTTTGGACTTAATTCCCTTAATTTTTGAAAATTAAAAGAAGCCAAAAAAACACCTCCCTTAAGATGAAGAATCCAGATGGTTGCATATTAATGAGCTGCAAACGGTGAATGCAAAAAAAAGTGGAAACAACTGAAAAACTGATGTATTATTGCAGCATAAGCTGCAAAATTATGCTTTACGTGAAAAGGAATTCTTTATTAAATCTAAGATTATATTTGAAGCTGTTAAGGGAAAGAGGTTCTTGAAACATCATTTAAAATCACTTGGCTTAAACCTAATGATACACTCCTATCAGCGATTGAGGTGTTGGTATGTGGACTGGCTTGATAAAGCAATTATGATGGAGTTATACAATAACGCCAGAGTGTCCATGCAAGACCTTGCGAAACAATTTGATGTCTCATTCAACACGATTAAGACACGAATCAAGAAACTAGAGCAGACTGGAGCGATCCAGGAATATGCGGTTGAATTAAGCCTTGAAATGTTGGATGCAGAAAACCTGTTTATTGACATCACGACCGATGGCAAGGAAAACATGACGATATTGATTGAGCAGATTGGAAATCAACCGCTAGTACGGTTTGTATATCGCACTGGAAATCGAAAATATCATGCCCGGGTTGTAGTTGCAGGTAAAGTGGAGTTTTTTAATCTTAAACAATTCATTGAATCACTAGAAAGTATCACTATGGTTGAATTCCATCCCTACATGTGGATTGCCCCCTATGTCTCACCTCAAAGTAAAGCACGAACACGGGGACACAAAGTTACTTTTTCAAAGAACCAGTTACGAGTGCTGCACTGTCTTGTGAACGATGTCCGTATGCCTGTCAAGGAAATTGCGAAACGAACTCGTCTATCACCTCGTCGTGTTACTCGCATTCTTGATGAGTTACTGAAGGGCGGGGGTGTGCATTTCACCATGAGAATGGTGTTGTTTGGGGATGTTGAACTCAAATTATTCGTTCAATATGACGAAACCAAAACTACTGTTAATCACATTATTGAATGGTTCCAAGAGCATTATTTCTTCGAGTTTTGGGCAGCCACTATGTGGCTGGATGAGCCAGTGCTTGAAGTGTTGCTGTATCCAATTGATAAAGCCAAGATTAATGAAATCACCCGTGAAGTTCGAAAATTACCTATTGTTGAGTTGGTTGAGGATTATCTTTTAACAAAAGACTCCTTTGTTAAAGGTCAATATCCAGGACCAAGCCATATCCGATTAGCAGAAATGATTAAGGAAGCAGGGCTTTAGATTATTACTGACTATTGTTCTTTGATTTGTGTTCTGAATTGTTCAAAAAATTGGGTTAAATCAACATTGCCTCCACTAAGGATGACGCCGATTTGTTGGTTGACGAGTCGGTCTTTGATTTTGATGAGTCCAGCGAAGGAGACGGCGCCAGAAGGTTCGATAACAAGTTTCATGCGTTCCCAGAGGAATTTCATGGCATCAATGATTTCAGTTTCACTAACAGTGATGATTTCGTCAACGTGCTGACGGATGATGGCAAAGGTGCGGTCACTGAGTGAGGTGCGGAGCCCGTCGGCGATAGTGTTTGGGTTCACACTGGGAACGAGTTTTCCCGTAGTGAAGGATTGATAAGCATCGTCGGCCTGTTCAGGTTCTACTGCGAAAACTTTTGCGTTGGGGCATAAGCCTTTGGTGGCAATGGCTGTGCCGCTGATGAGTCCTCCACCTCCGACTGGGCCAAATATGGCATCGAGTCGTCCAGTCTCGTTGATTAATTCAAGGGCTGCAGTTCCGGCTCCGGCAATGATGCGAGGATCATCATAGGGATGGATGAGAACATATTTGTGTTTCTTGATTAGTTTTTGAACGTCTTGGGCTCTGGCGTCAACCTCGGGTTTGCAGAAAATGATTTTTGCACCGTAGCCTTTTGTGGCTGCAATCTTTACTTGTGTGGAATTCTCTGGCATGACAATTGTTGCTGAAACCCCGAGTAGCTGGCTTGCAAGGGCTACAGCTTGAGCATGGTTTCCGGAGGAATGTGTGATGACGCCGCGTTTCTTTTCTTTGGGAGTTAGTTGGGAGATGGCATTGTAGGCTCCTCGGAATTTGAATGCGCCGATGCGTTGGAAGTTTTCGCATTTGAAGAAGATTTTGCAGCTGGTGAGCCGGTCTGCTGTGAGCGAGGTCATGACGGGGGTTGGGATGATGACTTTGCGGATGCGGTTGTAAGCGGCTTTGATGTTTCCGAAGGACACCATGGTGTAGTATTTCGTGTTTGTATGGCATAAGTATTCTTTTTTCTGATTTGCAGTACGGGTTGTGAGCGGGGAAGCCTTTATAACGCTGCAAACGCTGAGAATAGCCCTCTTCAGCTATTGCTCTGAGGATGGTTGGAGTATGTCAAAACGAATTGTAGTGGCAATTGGTGGTAATTCGCTCATCAAGGATAAGGCGCACAAAACAGTGCCCGACCAATACGCTGCGACTGAAGAAACCGTGCCTCATATTGTTGATCTTGTTGAGCAAGGCTGGGATGTGGCCATTACGCATGGCAATGGACCACAGGTCGGATTTATTCTGCGTCGGTCGGAACTTGCCCGACATGAACTTCATGAAGTGCCTCTTGACTTCTGTGGTGCGGATACACAAGGAGCAATTGGCTATATGCTTCAACAGACTCTTTTCACAGAATTTCAGCGTCGCAAGATGCAGAAACAAGCGGTTACTGTGGTCACGCAGGTTCTGGTTGACCGTGATGATCCAGCCTTTATTCATCCGAACAAACCCATTGGTTCGTTTATGGATCAGGAAACCGCTGAATCACGAATAGATGAGGGATGGCACGTAGTTGAGGACGCAGGACGTGGGTGGCGTCGTGTGGTCCCATCACCAATTCCAAGGAAGGTAATTGAAGCTCGTGCGGTGATTAATCTCTTAGAGGATGGGTTCGTCGTCATCACCGTGGGTGGTGGAGGCATCCCGGTCATTGAAAAAAACGGGAAGTTGACCGGCGTTGCCGCAGTCATTGATAAGGATCGAGCTTCTGCCCTACTGTGCAAAGCCATCGATGCGAAGCGGTTCATCGTGTCAACCTCGGTTGACCGAGTGTATCTGAATTTTGGGAAACCAAATCAAACTCCGATTGATAAAATGACAGTGAGTGAAGCTAAACGCTACCTCAAAGAAGGGCACTTCGCTCCAGGGTCAATGGCGCCGAAAATCGAATCCGTCATCACGTTTATTGAGGAAGGTGGTGAGCTCGCTATCATCACCTCTCCTGAAAACCTGGCTCGAGCCCTCAAAGGTGAAGCAGGGACACATATCACACCTGATTAGGACGTGAAATGGGCGTTCACTATGATAAGGAAGATTGCCCAATCGGTCGCAACTTATTCGAGTGAGGAAGTTATCCAGCTCCTGGATCGTGTGCTACATATTCTGAAAAACGAGCCGCGCCTGATCAAATTACCTATCTCACCACTAGTGTTTGTTGGGGATACTCATGGTGACTGGGAGGCAACACAGGGTATTTTAGATCAATTCTGGCATTCAACAACGGTCTTTGTCTTTTTGGGCGACTATGTCGACCGTGGATCCTATCAAATTGAGAACCTGAACCTATTGTATGAACTAAAGTGGAGATATCCAAAACGATTGGTTCTGTTGCGGGGGAATCATGAATCACCTACAGTCAACCGTCAGTACGGATTTTTTGATGCAGTTCAACGCACATTTGGTGAGCTGAGTGAACAGTATTGGGCGACTTTTGCTCATTTACCATTAGCTTCGGTAAGCCTTAATTTGAGGATCTTTGCCGTGCATGGAGGAGTTCCGGAGCAGTTGACGTTTATTGACGAAATCAATGAGCTGCCGCGTGAAATGGAAATCGAAGATACAGTTGCGTTTCAGCTTTTATGGAATGACCCGGAAGAAGCTTTGAAGGGCTTTGCTCCGTCATTTCGTGGGGGGCGAGCTCGGAACTTTGGTCAAGATGTTACTATTGATTTTATGGCACGGAATAATTTAGATTTAATTATCCGGGCGCACGAAGTCTTTCCTCATGGCTTTCATGAATTCTTTGACGGACGAGTGTTGAGTCTCTTTTCCTGTCGAAATTATCGTGGTCCAATTGACGGAAAAGCGTTTTATGTTGGTACAACTGGAAATCGGGAACTAGTCCCCATTTAATCTGATTCTGATAGGACTGCTTTGATTGCATCATGGAGCTCAATTTGAGTGAATGGCTTTTCTAAGAAGAACACTTGTTCCAGGGCGGCTACATCTTTTCCTAAGAAGTGGGTGCCCATGAGGATGACACCAAATCCTTGCCGCTTCAAGCTTCTGATGAAATCAATGGATAGTGATCGACTAAGCCAGTAGTCGAACAGAATGACATTGGGTGGTGTTCCACTAGCATTTAAAGCATGGCGAAATGCGCCAGTTTCGTGAATTCCTGGACACACGGTATAACCATTTTGATGTAAGAGTGATTCGAGACTAGCACGTAAAGAATCATGAGGAGAAATTACCATTATCGCTGTGGTCATTCAGGCATCATTCCTCCTCAGTGCTTTTTGGAGCTCTTATTCCCCGTGTGCGTTTGAATATGGGGAGCAGAACGTGAAACACTGTTCCATATCGGGGATCATCGGTAACGATATTGGTTACCCGGAATTTCCCGCGGAAGTATTCAACCAATGCCGGAACCAGTAGTAGGCTTGGATTTGCTTTTTGGGGTTGTTCAGGATCCGAACGAAAGAGTAGGACCTTTTCAATATCGGGTAAAACCCATTTAGGATGAATGATATCCGTCTGCCAGTAATCAACACCGTATTCGGTTGTTTTCATAAAGGTCACATCGATTGTGGCAGGTCCTCCCACATCCTGTTCGATTGCTAATCGAAGTAGGGGTTTGAAGATTTGGGCGACATACTCGTTGGCCATTACTTGGCATTTGTGTTCGGGAAGAGTGAGCGAGATTTGGCTTTGAGACTCCGGGATAAGTTCTTGTAATTCTGCCATAAGCTGTGGAATGACTTCACATACATCGATTCGTGTAAAGTCAGGGAGCGCCTCAGAGTCAATAAGACGTAGCAGTTGGATGCTTTTCATGATGTATTCGATTTCAGCGATTTCCGTTTGTATCTTTTCAAAAATTTGTTTTTGTTCCTCAACGTTTTCTTTTCCGGCACCCAGTTCGGTTAGACTCAAGATCGATTGGATGCGATTTGTTACAGTGTTGCTGAGTATTGCGAGATAGTAGTCAAGGCGGCTCAGCTGGGATGTGGAAGGTGTTCGGAGACGTCTTTCACTAATAGTGAATCGTCGTAATTCGTCACGGACTCGGCCTATTCCATCAACGAGGGAGGCAAAGTTATCCGACACGTCTTGAAGTTCAGTAAATAGAAGACCCTGTGGTTCGGTATAGGCAATTTTTCCTGGTTCACTTACAAGACTCGTTTCCTCATCGAGGCGTTCTAGCGGTCGATAGAGTATGTGGGAAAGATAGTAGGCGATTCCTCCTCCAACGATTAGGATTACGCCCAGACCCATTAGCAGCCCTGACCCAATTGTTTGAAGGGCGACCGTTGAATGGGGGGGAGTGAGATAGACGAGTATTACTCGTCCCGTGAGGGTAATTGCTATTGTTGCCGTGAGGGTTGTAACAATGAGGAAGGCGATAATGATAAGCACACGAGATACGACTTCGTATTTGATGGAGACAGGGCGAATGGTGGCCATATTTTCAAGGCTTTCACTGAAAATTGCGAAGACAGCGATTAAAAATGTGAAAATAGCGAGTAATATCACCGAGTCGGCGAGTGAGCCTGCATAGTAGAAGCTGGCAAAAACGGGCCACACCATAGCATATTGAAATGAGAATAGCGTGTAGCCTAGAAGCAGTAGGAGGCTTGCAGCTACAAAGAGTGCCCGGCTGAGCCGGCCAATTATTTCCTTTGGGGGATTCTGATTGAAATAAAACGCCCAGGCAAAGATTGCAGTGAAAAATCCCGCAAGAATTCGTAGTCCTAGTCCAATGGCAAGGATTGGGGGTGGTATGTAAACTAAAACCAGCTGGTAGGTTGAATAAATGCAGGCAACAAAGAAGATGGTGATGAGAAAGTAACCGGCAAATTGGCGCCAGGATCGACGACGTTGCCCCACGGAGATAAAGGCAAACCCTACAAGTAGTACAAGGTTAGCAACAGCAAGAAGATACACGGAGATATTTGGAAACGTAAATGGGAATCCGAGAAAAAACACTTCGATGAGGAGCCAATAGTACCCAAGCGCTCCAAAGAAACTCGTAGCGGCTACAATAATGGCAAGTCGGCGAGCTACTGGATTATGAAATCCTAGCAGAATGAGACAGACACCAAAAATCGTAACAAAAACTAGAATGTAAGCGCTAATCAGGTATACAGAAGCAATTTGAGGTGCAAACAATCCAAAAATCATGGGAATAAGGGAAAGGACAATGGCAACTGGGAAAGCAATGCCGGTGAATTTTTGAGCG
>JBHLNC010000075.1:0-7894 GCA_048937435.1 Promethearchaeota archaeon
ATCCTGAGGCTAGGGCAATGGAACGAAGAAGATGTAGTAGAATGCAATAGTCATAACCTCGACAGCCGAAAACATAACCAGTGCCAACATTATGAGGGCTGTTGCACCGAAACATCCGAAGTCATAGAATTTGATGATTGTCACAATAAGCGCGAGAATGCCAACTACAACAACAAGAAAATCTGCAGCGGCAGGAAAAATGAAAAACATAATCCACCAGACAATTTCCTGAGCCACTACAACAATTGAAGCACCAATGAAAGCATCTCTCAAAGTGACGATTTCTCCACCCATAATTCGACCAGAAAAAAATATCGCGAATGTCAGAGCAAAAAATCTGATAAGAAAAGCTGCGATGGTTCCCGCCACGAAGAAAAGAATTGGTGCAATTTGCATTACCTAATCTCCTCACAATCTAATAGTAAAATCATAGAATGGTGGTTACCTAAAAACTTCTCTTCTTTATGTTCGCTAGCGAGTTACATTCTAAGGGTGTCTACGATTTTTTTGATTTTACTTATCGATTTGTGTGAGTTAGGTTTAAAGGGGCTAGACTTCGTCTGTGACATAGATTGTTGGGCGATGGTCATATGCCAAATTTTCTTGATTTATTCCTCAATGAACTGCAGGAAAAACGAGAGGTTTTCCGTCGGAGGCTAACCGGTGAAGAGTCCACCGAGTTAGATAGCCTCTTGAAGGCAGAGTTCCAAAAAGAATGGCGGAAGCTTCCTGCCCCCCAAAAACAAGACCTTCGTGTTATTGCAGTGGATAGTGGTCGTTCAACACGAGAATATGCTCCAGGAGCCTTCATGTATATCTGTCGGGCTAGCGCGTACACCTCTTGGGGAGAATCACACCGCAAAGTGACATCTAACGCACATATGATTGCCTCTCCTCGGGAACAACTCGTTGACCTTGTGAGTTTGCGATCCGAACACATTGAACATCAAGTCGCTCTTGATGCGGTCCAATCCGCATCAGATGTCGATTTAGTACTGTTAGATGGGTCTTTGTATGGACGAATTACTCATGTTCCTATAGCATTCAACTATGCTGGTGAGCGTGAACTCTACCTCCGCTATATGCAGACCTTTATCCAACTCCTCGAGGAGTGTCGTAAACGAAAAATCTTGATATTAGGAATTAGTAAAGATTCGGTAGCCCGTCATCTAACTCGCCTCCTCCTTGCTTCGGTAAGGGACAAAGTGTTCCAGGACTTGGAAAAAGTACTGTCTTCTGAAGATTTCAGTCAAGTTGCCCAATCACTGGAGGCTGAGAAAAAGCCAGCTATAACAACCATCCGATTTCTTCGAGAATTACCACTGAGTAAACGCCAACACGAGCTGATTTGGGATCTACTTTATGAAATTCGTCGACCACGACCAGATTTTGCACTTATTCATGCTTGGGGAGAAACAGCGGGTTACACAACCCCGATTGAACCTTATCCTGACGTCCCCTTATTCAAATATGAATCCAAGAACCCAGCAGATTATGTTCGACGCCGCTTTGCCAATGTTTATGCTGATTATCAGAGTGATGAGGAATTTGAAAAATGGGCGGTACCAGTGATGAAGAATACTTTCCAGCTTCCGACATTTGTAACTGTATGTGCAAAACTTGCACACAATGATACACCAATGCGCATAGATATGCCCGCCTTTAACGTAGGATTACCAACACGCATCTCACAGGTGTCTGCATCACGAATGCTGGATCCTCCCCCCAGCCGTATACAAACAATCTTACAAACACTCCTTGGAGAGTATGGTGGTCCAGAATTGTATAATGTGTTCTTGGTACACGCCGATCGAGAAGCACGACTACCTCTAAAAGATGTAACAACACTTTATGAACCTCTAGTTGAAAAGGAATTGAAAATATCATTAATTCCAAGACGTAGAGAAAGGAGGTTAGGACATGGCTAAAGGACAAAACGAAGAACCCGTCGGATTTATTGTCGAAGAAGCCCATGCCACAGAATTTCTATTTGCTAGTGATCGAAAAAGGTATCCACAAAAGTTTGAATATCTCACAGTAAACTCGGAAGAGCTTGTTGATGGAGTTTTAAAACCGGTTGAGGTCCTCGCCCAAGTAGAAAGAATAACTTCCCAAAGTCTTGCTCTTCGAAGGAATCTAGATATCGAGGCAATTTATCGCATCAAAGATGCTGGCATTGACGATGTTAAGACATGGGGAATTGCCCGTGTTCTAGGCTACCTTGTTCCCTCTAAGGAAGGACATCCCCCCCAGATACTATTACCTCGACGAGCGGTAGCTCCCGGGAATCCCATCTACATTGCGCCCGATCATCTTTTGGCGAAATTCTATGAATACCCACAAGATGCCAGTGTTTATGTTGGGAATCTCATTTCCCGTCCAAAAATCCCGGTTCATCTTCGCATAAATGGCTTTAGACGGCATGTTGCAATTCTTGCACAAACTGGAGCAGGAAAGAGCTATCTCACCGGCGTGCTCATTGAAGAACTCATGGAGCGTGGTGCTACTGTCATCATTATCGATCCACACGCAGACTATGTCTTTCTTAGCCAGACAGAGAAGGGTGAAAAACACGGTTTCTCAAATCATGTGACAGTGTTTCAAAATCCAGAAAGCACGGGGCGTTATAGCAAGAAAGATATTGGTCGCGTTGAACCATACACGGTACGCTTGGCTGATCTTGATTTTGAAGAATTGTGCTCAATTTGTGGAATCGGTAGTCAGTACACTAATATTCGCGCAGGTTTAACCACGGCGCTTCAACAGCTTAAAGATCGGGATGTTGTCTACCTCACTGAGGACATTGAAAATGAACTACATGCAGTCGCTAACATCGAAGGGTTGGACAAATCTATCAAATTGGGCGCTCTTAATGCTGTAAAATATATCCAACGTCTACGACGGCTCCGAGTGTTTTCCCGGAGTGGTGTACCCATCAACAACATCATTAAACCGTACCATGCATCCGTCATTGATCTTTCAGGATTAGGAAATCTTAGCACTGACTACATCGTTAGTCGCTTGTTAAAAGATACGTTTGATGCTGTGGCGTCTGGTGATTTTCCCTATCCAGTTTTTGCAGTTGTTGAAGAAGCCCATACTTTTGTACCTCCTGAAACCCGAACCTATTCTGAAACCATTATCCGACGTATTGCCCAAGAGGGCCGCAAGTTTGGAGTATTTTTACTTCTAATTAGCCAACGACCAGGACGGATTCACCCCGATAGTTTAAGCCAATGTAACAGCCAAATCGTCTTAAAAATCACAAATCCCCGTGATCAAACTGCAATCGAACAATCGTCCGAACGGTTAAGCGCGGATCTCATCAATGACCTACCCGGACTCAACGTCGGTGAAGCCGTATGTGTAGGTGACATTACACGTACTCCCGTAATGATTAAGGTTCGACCCCGAATAACACGGGAAGGTGGCGCCGACATTGATGTGGTTTCACGGCTCAAACAAGCCCGAAAAGTGGCGGGAATAGACCAAAAACTCCTCGAAGAAAAACGGCAAGAAAAGAAACTTAAAGGAGCATTCTCTGAGGTTTGATCACACGTGCCAATCAATATTCTCCACACATCCGACTCACACTTGGACATCCCTGCCGTTAAATTTCAAGCCCGACGTTATGAACGAAAAAAAGATTTCATGAACTCCTTCGACACCGTAATTGAATACGCACTAGAAAAGAAACCAGACCTCTTTCTCCATTCTGGTGATCTTTTTGATGGTTTGAACCCACGAAATCCCGTTCGAGCTCGTGTCATGGGCGCCTTCCGTAAACTGCACGAAAAGAACATCCCCATTTACATTATTAGCGGAAACCATGACGTCCCTCGCGCCCGACGCCATGGAGTAGCTCCCTTACTGGAATACGCTAGAACCGGCTTCGTCACCTTCTTTCAAGATTGGGAAACCATACATTCCGAGACTATCGAACTCAAAAAGCTGGAAGCTGAAATCTCAGGCATCTCGTTTAATCCCACCCTGTTACCCTCTGAAGATCCCCTGAACCAACTTTCGATTCCAGGAAAAGGAGATGTAAACCTCCTTCTTGCCCACTATAACGTGGAGGGCCTTCGTGGAACATACCCCCATGAACCCGACATCCTGCTCAAATCCATTCCGAAAAACCTCACGTATCTTGCAGCTGGACATAATCACGAATTCCAAAAACAAACAGTCGGCAACACAACTGTCTGCACTCCAGGTAGCACTGAACATGTCACCTTCGCAGAAGAAGGACAAAAGAAAGGCTTCGTCTGGCTCGAATTAGACAACGATGGTGTTCAAGACCTAAAATTCATTCCTATTGACACACGGCCAATGCAAACTGTTGAAGTGACGATTCCCAAAGACGCAAACATCAACCAAATGCTCATCAAGGAAATTACGCGCCTTCGAAACCCCCAACTCATTCTCCGATTTCGCTTGAAAGGCATGATGACCATTAAATCCGCAGAAAAATATCGTCGCGCCGAAGTCGTACGCCATGGATTTGCCAAATGCTTCTCTACAGAAATCATTGACGAATTAGAATACGTTAGTCCCGAACCTGACCATCTCACCCCAGAATCAGAACTCAAACCACCAATCACTGAATACCAAGACTATCTTAATGCCCGAATAAAACAGGAGAAGGACCCAGAAAAGAAGAAACAGTTACAACAGGCTTTAGAACGAGGTCTCGGGCTCCTCGAAGAATTAGGAGGCTGGTAAGGAAATGGTCGTCCTCCGTCACCTCGAAACTCGGGATTTCAAACATCTAGATGTGGACATGACCTTTCCCCAAGGTATTCTAGCCATTAGTGGACCCAATGAATCTGGAAAATCTTCCATCTTTGAAGCGATACTCTTTGCCTTCTTCGGAAAAACCCACAAAGCTCCCTTGGGACAAAAGGATCGCTTGATCAACTATGATGCCGAACAGCTCTATGTCCGCCTTAACTTCGAAATAGAAAACACCCCCTATCGGATTACCCGCCAAATTCACCGAAAACGACCCAGCACTGCTCAACTTCATAAGCTCTCTCCATCAGGTCAAACCTCCTTACTAGCTACTGGTGTCAAGAATGTCGACCAAGAAGTCAATAGTCTTCTCAATGGAATTGACTTGAGTGATTTACTCGCCAGTAATATTGTACTCCAAAAAGACTTAGATCGCTTGGCTCAAATGGCTAAGATGGAACGACGTCACGTTATCAATGCCATGATGGGACGCGAATGCTTTACTAGAGTCGACGATAAACTCACAAATGAATTACGACCCCTAAAGAACGCATTAGATCCGGAAAACAAACTGCTTGATCAATTGCGTCATAGCAAAGAAGACTTCATTGAGCACACCAAAGAATATGAAACAAAACAGAAAGCCTTGACCCAAATCGAAACACAACTCAAACAAACAAGTCAAACCTTCGCCCAGACAGAGAAAAGTTACAATGCTGTGAAAGCGTTCAAAACGGTTAAAGATGAGCAAGAAAATTTACAGCAACAAATTCAATTCCGAACAGAAACCCAAAAGCGATTGAAGAAGCAATTAGAAAGCCTTGGAAAACTCAAATCCCAACAAAAGAAACTCCTTGCTCAGCAGAAACAAACAGACTATCTCAAAAAAGACGAAAAGAACTTCAAAACTCTACTAACCATCACAGAAAAACTAAGAACAACCATTGACCAACAACAATTGACCACAGAAGCCATTAACCGTTTGAAGAGTCAAATCAATGAACTAGCTCCCCTCCAAGATTTCGCCACTGAATATGAACAAGTGAGGACAAAACGCGTAGATATAGAGACTAATCAACAACGCCTTTTTTCACCGTTAATCTATATCCCTTCAATTGGTCTTTTGTCAGCAGGAATTGGTACGATTTTCTTCAATACCATAATCGGTGCTGTCCTCCTGATTGCAGCTCTTCCCTTCTTGGGCTATTTAGCCAAAACATACATTTCCTACAGTCGAGTTGGACCCCAACTCGATGAGCTAAGAAAGCGAGAAGAAGAGCTCAATGAACAGATGATACAATATCACGCGAAAATGACCTATGAAGACCAACTCCAAGAGTATATCGACCGAAATAAAGCACTAACAGATCAAATTTCAGAACTATCCGAACGAGTTCACGATCAATTGGGTACCCTCTCTGCACCCGTTTTGGACCGAATTAGTCTACCTACAAAATCTGCTTCGTCTGCTCTTCAAAATACCGTAAAGGAAACCGAGCAGAGATTCATGGAGCTCAAAGCCAGTCAGAAAACAATTACGGACCAACTGCAAAGCATCGAAGAGCAATTAGCAGAAATCGCAGCTGTTGAGGACGATCTTGCTCAAACTGAAACAGATATCAGTTCACTACAGGAACAGCTTACTGCCCTCACTTTCCCAGAGCTTCCTGAAGAAATCGGAGAATATTCAGAGAAACTGTATGAAGACTTGGACAGGCAAATTAGGACAATTGGCGAAAAGAAGGCAACATTACAGGCAAATCGAGAAAACACTAAAGAACGTCTTGAGGAGCTATCGGCTCTTCTGAAACAGAATGAAGGGATTTTGGAAGAGTTTACGAAAAAAGAACGTGAGGTAGCCAAATTAAATGATAATATCAAAGTCGGACAACTAACAATTGATTTAATCCGAGAAGTGGCTGAACGTGGTCGTGAACAGGTTCGTCCTAGAGTAGTTTACGTTATGGAACGGCTATTGGCTGCAATTACTGATGGAAAATATCGGTTCCCCAAACTTTCTGAAGATTACAGCCTCAAGGTGTACTCGGCTGAGGCGGGAGAATATGTGGATGCAAATCTCTATAGTGGTGGCACTGAAGATCAGTTTCTCCTGGCCCTTCGACTAGGTTTTGCTATCGCTCTTCTTCCCCAAGGTCGCGGTGCAACACCTCAGTTTCTTCTTCTTGACGAACCGTTTGGTGGTTCTGATATTGAACGCCGTGATAACATCATTCGCCTCCTCCAAGATGAATTGTCTAAGACCTTCCAACAAATTATCGTGGTTAGTCATCAATCTGCGGTTTTATCGGCGTCTGAACATCAGTTCCGAATGGTCAATGGACGACTTATCCATTCGGAATAGGTGTTGCCTTTATTTGACCCAAAAGTAGATAATTCCATGTGGGTATGCTATTCACGGGCATTGATGCCGGGGACTCACTATGAAGCCTAAAGAGAAGGAGATGAATCGGTGGAAAAAGGCGTTTCCCCTGGCAGATTTTCAACCCGCTCTTGAGGCCCCCAATCAAGAAGCTGAGAAACTCGCTCAGCAGTTTTGCCCAACTTTATATTCTGATATAGGCCTTATCAAAGCCGAACAGGCGGATCTCGCCAAGAATGTAGGCGTTGGTGAAGAAATCCGTGGATTCCTTGCCTCCTTGAGAGATCGTGTGAGTAGTCGGGATTTCGCAGGGGCTGTGGATAGCCTTTTTTTGTTCTGTCTGGGAGACTTTCCTACGAACCTAACTGGTGCAAAATTAGCAATCCTCGGAGTTGATCTTCCCGAAAGCGAAATTCCTTGGGATAAAGAAATGCATCGAGTGCTCAATGAAATTCGAGATAGACTCCACTCGGAATATTCCAAGGACTCACGAGAGTATATTTGGCAGCTCTTCAAAACCATCTTTCCTTCTGATGAAACTCCAACCTGCGTTATGAAATATCGGGTTAGTAAGGATCCCGCGGATTCTAGTATCTATTGTATCCAATATTTCGCCTATTGGCCAATCCAATTATTCCCCCGGCATCTTTACGATTATGAACCCATCTATGTAATTGTCCGCAAAGAAGGAAGGGACTTTCACCCGCTGGTGATCATTTTTAATGCTGATTCAGGTGCCCAACCACTGCTAAGAGGAAAAAGACCTGGGCATATGATTCGCAC
>JBHLNC010000076.1:0-7879 GCA_048937435.1 Promethearchaeota archaeon
CCGATTGGTGAATTTTTGACTGCATCCGCGCGCCGTTTCCAAACTTAGGGACTCGTCTAAGAACTATTTTTGTAGAAAATCGACCTTTACGCCAGACTCTATCAACATCTGAACGCCATCCTCGTCAGGATATTGTCGTTTTACGATGACACGGGCGATTCCAGCGTTGATTAGCATTTTCGCACATATAGTACAGGGTGAATGAGTGACGTAGAGGGTTGCACCCCGACTGCTTACCCCATGAAGGGCACACTGGATGATAGCATTTTGTTCTGCATGGACTCCTCGACAGAGTTCATGTCGCTCTCCAGGCTTCACACCAGTAGTAAGGCGAAGACAGGTTTCAGTTGTACAATGCTCCATCCCTGCAGGCGCACCATTATACCCAGTAGCTAGAATATGCTTGTCTCTAACGAGAACCGCTCCTACTTGTCTACGAACACATGTTGATCGAGTTGCAGCTAGGTCGGCAAACTTCACAAAATATTCATCAACAGAAGGGCGTTTTCTCACTAGCCCAGGCTTCTCCTTTGACGGAACCAGATTTTTGTCTGTGGATTCAGAGGATTTTGTCATTTTCGTGTTGTCCTTTTTGCATTCTTATCCTTATTGAGTGTTTAGTCCTTTATTTTCCGTCCCAACATTGCTCTAGCAAAGGCAAGATATACAGGGTTTGGTAAATCAGGACGAGAGGTATACTCTGGATGAAACTGCGTTCCAACCATCCAATACCGGTTTTTGAGTTCAATTGCATTAATGATCTTTCCTGACGTGTCAGTAGCAGATACAACAAGGCCTTCTTTTTCTGCTGCGTGAGCAGGGTCCCACATGAGATGATATCGATGCCGAAACCGCTCACGTACTTTTGCCTTCTTGTAAATCGCCTGGAGTTTTGTCTTAGGCATTATTTTGATTGAATGTCCTGCAAGTCGCATTGTGCCGCCCTTTTCCTTAATTTCTCGTTGTTCTGGAAGAAGGTCAACAACTGGATAGGGAGTCTTGGGATCTAGCTCCGTACTATTGGCATTCTTCATCCCTAACGCATATCGACATAAAGCAACAAAAAGGAGTTGAGCTCCAAAACAAATGCCAAGAAAGGGCAGGTCTTCTTCAATGGCAATCCAGGCAGCACGAATCATTCCTTCTGTCCCGCGAGTGCCAAACCCAGGAGTTAAGAGGATTCCATCATATTGTAGGAGTCTTTCTTTAGCATCATCGACCCGTTCAAGTTTTTCGGAGTCTACCATTTCAATTGACACATTAGCCCCTAGATGAGCGCCAGCATGCCGTAGCGCCTCATTGATACTTACATACGTATCTGCCATCTGCACATATTTCCCAGGCATGGCAATACGCAGATCAAAGGTTGTGTTAATGAAAGAATTCACAACTTCTCGCCAAGCTTCCATCCCAGAGGGCGGACGTGCTGTCATTTCTAATCGTTGAAGAATAATGGCATCAAGACCCTGTTCGTAGAACTTCAATGGTAATTCATAAATTTCTTTCAAATCGGGATTGGAAATCACAGCCTCGCTAGCCACGTTACTGTGCAATGCGATTTTTTCACGAGCTTCCTTGGTTAGTGAAACTTGACTTCGAGCTATAATAATATCAGGTTGCAACCCTAAGGATAGAAGCTGTTTTACCGAATGTTGCGTCGGCTTCGTCTTCAGTTCTCCCACTGTTTCAAGAAGAGGGACCAAAGTCACATGAACCAGCAAGGTATCGTTTCTTCCTTCCTCTAGCCTGAATTGCCGAATAGCTTCAAGAAAGGGTGCAGCTTCGATGTCACCAGCAGTCCCTCCAACTTCAACAATAATCACATCAAGTCCATTTCCCTTCTTCTCCCCTGCCTTAGCGATTTCACGGAACCGTTGTTTAATTTCATCCGTGATATGTGGAATAATTTGAACTGTTTTTCCAAGAAACTTCCCCAGCCGTTCCTGCAAAATAACGCTCAGATACACTTGGCCAGAGGTGATGTTGTTTCGAGGATGAATAGCCCGACCAATAAACCGTTCATATGTCCCGAAATCTTGATCCACTTCTGCTGTAGTGTATTCAAAACTGGGTGCAGGATTAAACTGGTAAATCTGATCGGTGATAAACGGTTCACCGTGCTCAATAGGATTCAAAGTGCCAGGATCTACATTCAAATAGGGGTCAATTTTCACAAGGTCAATTTCATATCCACGAAACTGTAACAGCTTAGCAATACTCGCTGTTGTGTGACCCTTACCAATACCCGACAACACGCCACCTGTCACAAAAATGAACTTTGGCATATTTCCCCTTCAACTAACCGATACATAAGCCTAGCGGTAATGATGAATCTGTCTAAAACTTCCAACCGTTAAAAACTAAAAAACATCCAATATTATGTCTCAGCCTATGGTGAAGTGGCACCCTGCGATTTTACACCCCTTTCCTTTGGGAATATCCGAAAGGAGTCTTTAAAGAAAATCTGGGTCAATATGGTTCACCATCCTGCTTATCGGCACCGAAGTCATTTCTGTAGAATGCAGAATCAGCAATTTCGAGAATGCTATATCGATCCCATTCCTGATAACGCAACACTCTCCTACGATATTTTCAAACTCCCATGTGTAGATTATACTTGTCATAAGTGTAAGTCTTAGGTCTTTTTACCAGTTTGAGCCACTTTTTTTTAGCATTCATTAACTTTATATAGGCGTACCAATCGATATACATAGTGTGACAAGGTATATTGTGTAACGATATTCTGTGCCTATCAAGGCGCATGGTATCGCACACAGATACGTGCTTGCCACCCATGACAACCGCTCTCAGGCGGAGAACAAACAATGCCAAAAGAAAAACTTCCCGAAACATGGGAAAGTGACGTACGCCGTGGACTCCTCAGACTCCTTGTCCTCGCCGTCATCAAGGAATCCACGTCCACCTTCGGCTACGCCATTGCCCAAAGCATCCGCGAGCGCACTACTGATCGACTCATCGTCCAAGATGGAACTCTCTACCCGTTGCTCCGCCGACTTGAAGAACAGAAATTGGTCCGCAGCACCTGGGACGTTTCCGGTGAACGTCCTCGGAAATATTACCAACTCACAGCAGCCGGTGACAAACAACTTCTAGCCATGCTAGAGTTCTGGAACGAATTAGTCATATCATTAGATCCCCTTTTCCGTGGAATCGCGGAAGGACGTGTAGCAGACAGCAAATATCAAGAACAAGTCCAGTTCTGTACCAGTTGCGGCAACCAAGTATACCCTGGAGCAATCTACTGTGCAAACTGCGGAGCGGAAATCTCCTAAAGTGAATGAAAATGTCAAACAATCCTGGAACTCAAGACGAATATTCGGGCGATGGGAAATCCCCACAAACACCCTCACCAGGTGATGAGGCGTCAGCTCGAAAAATCATCGCAGACTACTTGGATCAAGTGAAGGCCCGACTTCCATCCGAAGTTGCCGCCGAAGTAATCCCCGAACTTCGGTCCCACCTCTTAGAACAAGCCAGTCAACCCAGTGGACGCCTTACAACTGCTGCCGCCTGGGATGCCGTCGTTGCGATGGGCAGCCCAGACATTGTGGCACGGGAATTCCGAAGGGAAAAAGAAGAAAGTGATATTGAAACTGTCCAAAACTTTCTCGATGCCCTCACTCCTCAATACCGTCAATATTTCTGGTGGACCCTCATCGGGATCGTCATTGCAGATCTGGCACTCATTGCTTTTGTAGCCACTGGAGTTCTACTCAATCTGGCTACAACCCCATGGCAATTATTACTCCCATATATCTTGTTGGGAGTTGCTGCTCAGATTTGGGTATTTGCGGGAATCGCTATATCTTACTTGGTGATGTTAGCCTTATCCCATCCGTCTGGTCCCCCGATAACTGAAATCTTACGTAGTATCATTCGGGATCATGCAAGGAAAGAAGAAGAACGTATTCCCCGTACGAAGAAACGAGTTCAGAAGCGTGTGAGTAAATATAATGAACTCACTGGTCGAGACAAACTCTTAGGTAAATTGATCGGTCACATAATAGGAATTATCGTTGCCTTGACTTTTGCCATCATGCTACCAATCTTAGTACCAATCTATCCTGCCCTTGAAATCACTGTCCTCTATTGGTTAGCCTTCATTGGCTTGACCCAAGCAGGACTCACTACGATTCGAGTTCTTGTTGGCGACAGTTCGCTAGCAGCAGCTCGACTACTCGCATCCATCGATACACTCTATGCACTCGTCGGTGTGTGGACCCTCACCCTATTCTTCTATGGAACGTTGTCCTGGCCAATTCCATACTGGAATGGAATCGCATGGACTCTCTTCCTCTGGAAACCGATACTAATGCCCTGGATCTGGTGGCTTGGACCCATCCTAGTGCTTATTACAATCATTGCTATGGTTGTTAATCTCATTCAAGTGAATGTTTACATCCAGCCACTCCACAATGGTTACGAAGTTACACTCGACGAATTTTGAACAAACTTAATGTCTGTCCCCATGGGGTAGTGCACCATTCTCTGTGTACTGCCCCATTACTCTCTTTTTTGCTCACAAGGCTTATCAGCCGGAGTGACTATTTTGGGTATCATTAGAGGGTTTTACTATGAATTCTTCAAGCCCTGTTATGATTCGTGAGTATGATGTCCATGATTTTGTTGGTTTAGCCGAATTAGTTGCTGAGTTCTTTACCTTTCATCGTCGACTCACTGGGCGTGGTCCTCTTCCCCCCGAAGAAGCAGCTACAATAATCCCGCAGGATATGTTGCAGGAATCCTCCTATGTGCTTGTTGCAGAACCACTTGGGGGCAAGGATATCGTCGGGTTTTGTCGAGTTGAACTGCATGAGGGAGCTTATTTTCTTCGGGAAATCGGTGTTGCTGAGAACTGGCGGATTCGTGGTGTTGGGACTGCTTTGCTGAGAGCAGCCGAAGATTACATCAAAGGTTCGGGTAAAACTAATCTCTATTTGTCTGTTGTTCCCCGTAATATTGACGCAATCCGCTTTTTTGTTCGACGAGGTTATGACATCATCAATACGCTAGAATTACGGGCCGAAGGAGCAGAGGAAAAAATCCAGCGAACGCCCCTTCATTTCCTTGGCCTCCAATTTCGCTACTAGACAGATAATATTGTTGCCCATATATTCAGTGAATAGCACTGGTGAAAAGGCATTAATATGTAGGTATGTCAATGTGAGTTTCGATAACAGTGGCAGTTAAGGACCGTGAAAAAAAGACTTCTCGTCTAAAGGTGAAGATTGGTACTGTCGAATTATCGAACCCTACAATTTTAGCATCTGGCGTTTTGGGAGTGGCAGCAGGTGGACTCAAACGAGCATGGAATGATGGGGCAGCTGCTGTTGTTACAAAAACCGTAGGGTTACTGCCTCGGTCAGGCCACCCAGGTCCTCGAATTGTGGGACTCTACGGTGGTAGCTTAATGAACGCCATGGGAATTCCGAATCCAGGAATTGATGAGTATTTATCTGAAATTGATGCAGCTGTACAACAAGGCATTCCGGTGATTGGGAGTGCATTAGGGAGTGATCCCGATGAGTTTGCCAAAGTTGCTGTTGCATTACGTAAAGCCGGTGTGACAGCAATTGAGTTGAATGTGTCCTGTCCACATGTCGAATCACTATATCTTCTCGGTATGGATCCGCAAGGTACTAGTGCTGTTGTGTCTCAAGTCGTTAAAAGCACAAAGAAGGAAATCCCTGTTTGGGTGAAACTTCCAGGTTCGACAGATTACCCGCGACTAATCCAGGTTGCAAAAGCCGCTGAAGAAGCCGGTGCATCTGCTGTCGTAGCCTTAAACACTCTTCCCGCACTCGCCTTAGATGCTGAATCTCGTAGACCACTTTTGGGGGCAGGAATCGGTGGATTATCGGGCCCAGCGATAAAGCCGATTGCAATACGGGCAGTCTGGGAATTATATCGGTCAAGGCTAACCATACCGATTATTGGAGTCGGAGGGATTCTAACAGGTCAAGACGTCATCGAATATTTCCTTGCCGGCGCAAATGCTGTTGAGATTGGTACAGGAGTCTTAACTCGAGGCTCCACCATATTCACCCAAGTGTGCGATGAGTTGACTACATACTTGAAGCGCCACCGAATCAAGCGAATAACCCAATTAACAGGACAAATGAAAACTCAGGACGTGAAAACTTAGAATGGCGATCCATGACCTGAAAGTGATGAATGGTCGCCTAGTCCTATCCGAATGCATCGAAGAAGGAGATATCCTAGTTGACAATGGGCTCATCACAGGGATTGTTAAACCTGGAATGAGTGCTCAAGAGAAAGCCGATGAAGTCATTGATGCTTCCGGTTACCTAGTGCTTCCTGGACTAGTGGATATCCATGTTCACTTTCGTGATCCTGGGTTTCCAGAGAAGGAAGATTTTGGTACAGGTTCATTAGCAGCGGCAGCAGGTGGCATCACAACAATTATTGATATGCCGAATACAAAGCCGCCCACAACGACTCCAGAGCGACTGTTTGAGAAAATCCAACAAGCAGAAAAGAAATGTGTAGTAGATTTTGCTTTTCATGGTAGCCCCTATCTCGCCGAAGAAGCAGCTCTCAATAAAGAAACGAATTGGGAAAGTCAAGAGCTTGCGTTAGTTGACATGGCAAATCAGCTTATCAACGCAGGCATCATATCATTCAAAATCTATATGCCCCATCAAGAAGGTCCTGCAATTCCTTATCTAGCACCTCTAGGAAATCCACTTACTATTCACGCCGAAGATCCAGCGAAACTTTCAGAACCGACAGATGGATCTTCGTATGCATTTCTTGCTAGCCGACCGCCAGAAGCTGAAGTGGAATGCATTAAATCACTTCTTGCTGAGCCTCCACCATGTAGCTTTCACATCTGCCATATCTCCACAGCAGCAGGCTTTCGCCATATCCTTGCAGCACAACACAAAGGCATACCTGTAACGACTGAAGTCACCCCCCATCACCTGCTCCTGACAGTGAAAGAGATGGCAGAAATTGGACCTATCGCGAAATGTTATCCCCCACTTCGCTCAACTAAGGATACTGAAGCCTTACTTAATGCGTGTCTTGCAGGACAAATCACAATAATTGCCTCAGATCATGCTCCACACACAGCTGCTGAAAAAACCGGACCTGACGCCGACTTCGCCACCGCCCCCGGAGGAATAATTGGCGTTGAAACTACACTGCCACTCCTTTACACCAAGCTGGTCCACAAAGCAGAAATGCCACTACCAAAGCTCACCCAAATGATGGGATATAATCCTGCAAAACGATTCGGAATCCGAAACGCCCAATGGATTGAGAAAGGCCAACTCGTTGTAGGAGCCGATGCTGATATCGTCTTATTTAATCCCAAAGCTACCTCTACTATACGAAGTGATACACTCCACAACAAATCGACTCTCACACCATTTGAAGGTTGGAAAGTGAAAGGTCAAGTTCAACGAACCTTCCTTGGAGGAACAACCATCTTTAATCGTGAAAAAGAATGACACCCAACAAGTATCTCACACCCTCAACCGCCCTCCGCCCCTTAGTTACTCCAATTCTCAATATAACGACAGAAACGCCACGCACTAAGCGATTTACACTTTCTGCAGCACCAATTGCTCAGAATGCAACTCCAGGACAGTTCATGATGGTATGGATTCCTGGATCAGATGAGATACCCATGAGCATCTCTAACACAGGCGGAGATCAGGTCGAATTTGCAGCAGCCCGCGTGGGTGATACAACCACAGCACTTCATAAGCTAAAACCCGGTGATCTTCTTGGCGTTCGTGGACCCCTTGGAGAAGGTTTTGTCTTCCCCAAAAAACCAAACTGAGGTTATTTATGGTACGCCAAATTACATGTCTCCTGAGCAGATATTAGG
>JBHLNC010000077.1:0-7849 GCA_048937435.1 Promethearchaeota archaeon
ATTTTTCAGGAGAACAGAGTGAATTTGGAATACCGAAAGGTTATTGGCAAATCCGCTGTGTGAATGATTAAATGGTGACGATTATGAATGTGGAACAGGCTATCAAAGAGCGACGAGCTTATCGAGCCCTTGACCCAGTCGATATCACGGAGGAATTGATTCAGAAGCTGGCAGGGGCCGCACAGCTAGCCCCATCATGCTTTAACAATCAACCAACGCGGTTTGTTTTCATTCATACTCCGAAGGCATTAGAGAAGCTGTTTCCCGTGCTTACTCAGGGCAATAAATGGGTCGAAGCCGCTTCCCTGATAATCGTTGTGTATAGCCAACGTGACCTTGATTGTAAACTTCCTGGACGTGACTATTATCTTTTTGATATGGGACTGTCTACAGCATTTCTTGTTCTTCGTGCAACTGAGTTGGGATTGGTGGCCCACCCGATTGCAGGATTTGATGATGAAAAGGTGAAGGAAATTCTCGAAATTCCAAAGGAGATGACAGTGATCACTCTTATTATAGTGGGCAAGCATTCGGAAACCACCACAGAACTTCTTTCAGATAAACAGGCTAGCGCTGAAAAGAATCGACCTCCCAGAAAGAAACTAGAAGAACTCATTACTATTCGATAAATTGTCCTATCTTGAATAGGGAACTTGTTTTGTCAAGAAGATCAGGAGAGATTTGATAATGTGTGTCGAATTTCAATAAGTGGTATTCGGTTCATTTCGGTTAATTGTTTTAGCATTTGGTGTCCATTGATTAGTTCGTAGGGCGAGATAATTCCACCACGTTGGAGGCTTTGCTCGATTGTTCGACCAATAAGAGTTTTTTCTTCTTTGTTGCGAAAGAGCTTAGGTTGCTGTAGGTTATCGATATTTGGAGGATATCGGAGAAGAGCTATGACGAGTAATGTGGTAGGCCAACAGGTGAGATGTTGCATGGCTGTGAATCCCTTTGGACTATTAACAGGGATATCATCGTGAAGAGCAATGAGTTCGACGGCATGTGGTGAGCTTTGGAAGGTGCTTTGTGCCCAGACTCGGAGGAGAACCATGTCAGGGTACCCTGATATCTCTTGATTAGTGATATTTGATTTCCAATAAGTTAGTGTCTCGTCAAGTGTGCTGTCTTGGTCCATTTTCGACCAAGTTTGATAGTGCGGTGAAAATCGGAGTGTTTTGTATTCTAAGTGTTGGACACTTGTTTGGAATTTCGGGTCAAAACACATTCTTGATGTACCATCAGCTGTTGGTCTAGCCTGCAATTGATGTAAAATCAGTGTTGATCCTTGTTGTTGAAGGAGTTCTGCTTCCACTCGGTCAAGTAATAATCGTTGGATGTCAGAAGACGTAATTTTGAAAGGCTGAATGCCAATAGGCAATGGTTTGGTGTTTGGATCCTCCCAGTATTCAGAATTGGTAAATGTGTTTGTCGTTATTAATGAGCCATCTCGGAGGCTGTATGCAGGTTCTTTGTATTCGTATAAGAGGCCGTCTGGTGAGAAGGTAGGTCCGTAATGCAGTTGTCCGCCTTTAGTGGTATGTTGTGGTAATCCTCCAACACGCATTTGGACTGAGAATACTTTACCTGAAGGAGATTCGTCTCGTGCTGTTTCAAAGAGGGTATTTCCAAGGATGTTGGCTAGCCCTGGGGCAAGTCCACTTTCTTGGATGATGCGAATCGGTTCTTTGGCTTTAACAATAGCATGGTCGAGTTGTTGTAGTGTTTCTATTGTTGGTAATTGTTGTCCTAAATCGATGTAATCGCTTCGGGCTTGTCGGGCAAGAGGAATATAGATTTGTTGTGTAAAGAACGGTGCTGCGTTCACGAGTATACGGGGTTGAATCTCTTTGACAGCGCTTTTGAGAATCGATAGTGCCTGATTGATGTCATGTGGGCTGAGAAGGTGTTGGGAGATTAACGATTGCAATTTAGTAGTTTGATTTATAGAGAAATGTTCACGCAGGATTTTAATTGACCCCAAATGGGCTTGCTGGATTTCGTGTTGACACTGGTCTTCGACTGGTTGATAGGGGTCATAAATCCAAAGATCGATGGATACTCCTTGGCGATGTTGCTCTTTTAGTAGCATTCGTGCAAGTCCTCGCCCCATTTGACCGCAGCCAATGAGAAGTACTGAGGAGAATGTCATCCTTGCTACACTCACTACGTGCGATTATTCCGGTTCAGTTAATTCATAGGTTATGCGAATTGTGCTCTTTCCCTTGCTTTTGCGTTTTGTTATCCGGATACCATTCAGTTCGCCTGTTGATTGCACATGAGTGCCTGCACATGGATAAGCATCATAGGCGCCAATTTGGACTAATCGCACTTGTTTGACAGAACTGGGTAATTTTGTAAGGTCCGATCGATCAGGGCCCATTTTACGTTCTAATTCTTCACGAGGGATGATTTCTATGAGGACTGGGAGATTCTGACTAATTATATCATTAACCGCGTTTTCAATGCCAGGTAAGTCACTGGATTGAAAGGTCGCTGGAGCAAAATCAATATGAGAATATTCAGCACGAATTTGGTTGCCTGCAGTTTGGGCACCGAATTGGTCGAAAACGATTCGGCTTACGATATGTTGGGCGGTGTGCATGCGCATGTACTTGTAGCGGTTCTCCCAATCCAGTCGCATGAACGCTCCGTCTCCAGCCTTGGGTAGAGGACCATCAAGATAGTGAAGGATGCGATTACCTTTCTTAGCAACATGTGTGATGGTTGCAGTTCCTGCAGGTGTATCCAATCGTCCTGTGTCGGTTGGTTGACCTCCTCCCTCAGGATAGAATATCGTATCTCGCAATGCGACAGCATCTTCTACGACTTCAGTCACTGTTGTTGCGGCTTCTCGGAGGTAACTATCTTGTAGGAAAAGGAGTTCAGTTTTCGCCAATTAGTTGACCTCTTGGAGTTTCCAATTGTTTTGTGGTTCTTAAGGGTTGACCCGTTTCTATATTACTCGACCAAATTTTTTACCTGATATCTCTGTTGGGGTAATGAGAATGATCCGAACCGCTGCTAGTTCTTCATCGCGTTTGCGACCAGGTTTTCGTATATAGGTTTCAAACTCTTCGGGGATCCTGTACTTATTGATGTGTAATTGTAGATAGGGGATCATATCGTCGGGTTTGTCAAGAATTTCAGCAGTTCCTTTGATGATTACGCTCTTGTACATGGAGGTGTCTGAGAAAGTTTCATCTACCTCAAAACAGATAGTCGGTTTGGATTTCAAAGCTTTCATTTTTCTACCTGCAACACAGGAGTGGATGGCGATTTTTCCTTTATCATAGACATATCCAACAGGGACAATGTAGGGACCGTCATCTAAACATAATCCCAAGCGACCTACTCGGGCACAAGTAAGGAATTGGTTAATTTCGGTAGAAGACATGGTATTTTTTCTCTTAGACATAAGGAAGTGAAACCTCCACAATGATTTTCATAGGTCAGATTATACAGAGTTAACAGCCTGCATCTATGATATAATATAGCCTTTTCCATTATTTCCAAACAGAGTGTGACCCTTGATGGATACCCTTGATCGAAAACTGCTTTGGGAACTCCATGAAAACTGTCGTGCTTCCTACCAGAAATTATCGAGCGTGTTGGGTATATCTGCTAATGCCGTGAAAAAACGAGTGGCCAAACTCATCGAAACGGGAATCATCTACAATTACACCATCATGCTCTCCTTGGATATGTTAAAATCAGAAGTTTTGTACGGCCTCGTCTACACGGATGGCGAGGAAATTGCTCAGGATTTTATTAACCAGGTCGGATCGAACGCTATGATCCATGTGGTCGGTTCAATTGCTAGCCTGAGTGGGGGCGCATACGTTATCTCGGCCCAATACATTGGGTCGCAGGGGTTAGCCGAGTTAGGTCGATTCATTCGCACCCTTAATCATGTAGTGAAAGTCGAACTCTTTCCACTTTTAATTCCAAAAGACCACGCTGATTTGCAGATGATTCCTATTCGCTCAAAACAGACCGGTGGCGAATTTACAAAAACCGAATTGAAAGTGCTAAAATGTTTGGTTACTGATGCGAGGATGCCCATCAGTGATATCGCAAACCAGACAGGCTTAACCGCCCGCAGAGTAGGCCGAACCATCCAACAACTCATGGATCGCGGTGTTATGTTCTCGGTACGATGGAATCTCAGTGCTGGCGGATTAGACGTGGTAATGATACGCATCCGGATTGACGAACACCAAAAATCAATCGGCGAGGTTACCGAATGGTTACGCTCAAAGTTCTCCGATGAATTTTGGTTACCATACATTTCTGCCGAAGAACCACTCATCTTTGCCATCTTTGTAGTACCAAACATGCAAATTGCGGAAAAAATCGCCCGTGTAATCAAACAGGCACCCTTCGCGAAATCCATTGCAGTCTCGGTTCAATTCTCGGAAACCAAATTCCCCTGGCTAGGAGAAATCAAGATTAAAGAAATGATTAAAGACGCGGGACTCACTGATTAACCTCAGGAGATCAACGAGATGATTTGGCATTTCATCATCTATGGAATAGCCATCGTCTTTGTCTTCTTTATTTTCATATTCTGTGTCGTTATCCGCATTATTCGCCACTATTACCATTTCCCCATCCCCGCTATATTGACTCGAGTGATTGACAATCCATGGCGACGTCGGTTCATCCAAAAACCTCGTGTAGTTGCAGACCGATTGGAACTCGAACCCGGAATGATCGTCGTAGAGATTGGTCCAGGGAAAGGAAGCTACACCAAAGCCATAGCAGAACGTATCCTCCCCAATGGGAAGATCTATGCGGTTGATATTTCTGAGACCGTCATTGAGTATCTGAAAAAACGTGTGGAAGAAGATGAGATTCCGAATATCATACCAAAAATCGATAACGCTCACAACTTTTCCTTTGCAGATGAGAGTATAGATCGTGTGATTGCGATAACCTGCCTCCCAGAAATCCCAGAGCCTGTAAAGGTTCTCAAGGAAATCCGCCGGGTTCTAAAATCCAATGGAATTGTATCCCTAAGTGAACTAGCTCCGGATCCAGATTATCCACGTCGTAAAACAGTGAAACGCTGGGCAAAGGAAGCAGGATTTGAGCTTCATAATGAATATGGAAATTGGTTTGTGTATCAACTAAATTTTGTCAAATCAAATTAGAATGTAGAGCATTACAGCTGTGTTGATTTGGGAGTTGAAATAGTTAAATTCGTGGACTTTCTAGATTTATGTGAGAGATTAGGAATGGATGTCAGATCTGGAGAAATGTTTCAAAAGGCTGAAAGACTTGGTATAGTCCGGGATCGGCCAGTCGTGTTGTATACTCAACCACGTTATATCACCATGAATCAGGGTACGTGGCAATCTGAAATGGGCAACTGTCTCAGCATTGCAGTAGAACAGATATTTCGTTCTCTTGATTCGCAGACATCGTCGAAAAAGAAAGGGTGGAGAAATTACATAATCTGGATTCTATCTCCAAAGTTGCATTCGTTGGTTGTGGTTGATACGAAAATTAATGGATGGAGTGTAAGAGCATACCAAAATCATGTTTCCCGAATCCTTATTTGGGCAACTGATGAATCGACTATCAACCTCATTATACATCATCTCATCTTGGCACAAAATGGTGATCCAATTCGGGAAGGAATTGATTGGGAGAAAATCGAAAAAGAATGGGAAATCGTCCGGCATCGTGCAATTTATGACTGGAAGAAGTACCTGGAAAAATTCAATCCCACGGCGATCTTTACGCCCTCTCCAGCTGAAAGAGATTTTGATGAACCCGAAACTCGAATTTGTGAGAAGTGTGGATCAACAATCGAAAAGTATTCACTTTTTTGTACCAACTGTGGATTTGGACACGAATCATAGTCGATTTATAGTTTGAAATTATTCAAGACAGTTAGGGCTTTGTCAATGTCTTTTGGTGTGTTATAGAGATGAGGAGAGAATCGGAGTAATCCTTCACGGAAGGCAATGAATATTTTTTCTTCTTGAAGGTGTTTGAAGATGGCTTTGTTCCGTTCGGGTTCACGGTGACTGATGAGAATAATGGCGGTTCGTTCATCTTTCTTTTGGGGGCTGCTGATTGTGTATTTGCTGGAATCTAGCCCTGTGAGAAATTGATTAACTAGCTTAGCATTATGATCTTTGATATTGACTAGCCCTTGATTGTGGAGGTATTTGATGCTTTCAGTCCAGGGAAGGTAGTTGAAGAAGTTGGCAGTTCCGAAGACATCATATTGGGCGGCACCGATCTGAGTGCGGATTTTGTATTCTCGCATTTTGTTCATTTCGCGATCGCCTTGCATGGCTAGCCAGTAGGTTTGGTTGTACTCAAGCGTATCTATTAGGTCACGTTTCATCCAGGCGAAGCCTGTGCCGTAAGGTCCACAGAGCCATTTGTAGCCTGTACAGGTGATCGCGTCCACGGGATGTTTGGAAACGTTGAATGGTTGACCTCCCAGCCCTTGAGTAACGTTGAGGAGAAACAAAACCTCATGTTCATGACAGGCTTTTCCAACAGCTTTCGCATCGAGCTGATATCCGGTGAAGGAATCGACCCAGGTTGCGTTTAGAATCTTCGTGGCTGGTGTGATAGCTTTGATGACATCCTTGGTATCAAGGACCGGTCCTTCTGGTTCAATTTCTCGGACGAGGATACCGTGTTTTCTAAGATACAACCAGGAGAGAATACTGGCCGGGAAGTCACCCTTTACGAGTAGGACCTCATCCCCTTTCTTCAAAGGAATGCCGTTAGCCCACAGATGAACACCATAAGTTGCACTGTTGCCCAATATGATTTCCTCTTCAGGTGCGCCTATGAGTTTCCCTAAAGCGGCTTTCAGATTCTTGGGAGACTCGACGAAAACCTCTTCGCTTAATCGGTAAGGTTGAAGGTTCAGCTTGATGGCTTCCTCAGCAGCTTTGAGTGCCACCTTTGGCATGGCCCCAATGCTTGATGCATTGATCCACGTTTTATCATGAAAGGGTCCAAAATCATCAACAAAAGACTTCATGGCTAATCTGCCCCCATAGGCTTTAGTAGGTCTTACCTTAAGAATCCTCATCCTATCATTGAGCTAATCGAACGGAGTTTTCTTTGTGAATTTGTTATCAATCACCACCCCACCATTAGCGGTGTTAATTGGACAACGTGGTTTCCAACTTGATGCCATATTGGAAGTTATGCACCGTATGCGGAAGGAGTCACTCGTCGATGGCTTTGAATTCCAAAACCTTGCTGAATGGGATGCTTCAGGTCCACCAAGGGATAAAGCCCAGTTTGAGGTCCGCTTGAAAGTGTGGGAGGAGTGCGAGAAATATTCCGTTGATGAATTAGCGGTAGTGCTTACCAAGTCGAAACTACCTATTTTGTCTGTGCATGCGAATCGGGATGTGGGGATTCATCTGTGTAGTGATCAACGACGTGAAATCCAACGGGGTGAAAAGCTCATTCATGATTCGTTGAATCTCGCTCAACAAGTGGGAGCAGGTCTTTGTGTCTTCCACCTTTGGGATACTTGGAAAAAGCATTTTGATCCCGGATTTCTCCAACGAACTTTGGAATATATTGCAGATCAATATCCAAAAGTGAAAGCCGCTGTGGAGAATGTCCCAATCAACTTGTCGAATTATACTCCTTTTGACGTTGTGAAAGAGTTTGAATGGATAACATTGGATCTTCGTTGGGCAGGGATGTATAATGAACTGGACAAATTTGAGGTTATCAAGAATCGCATTGTCAATGTGCATTTACGTGGACGTTTAGAATCCAAAAAATGGAAAATCTATCATGCTCCCTTTACTTTCTATGAAGTCGTCAAGAAGATTAAGGAAGGATGGGATTA
>JBHLNC010000078.1:0-7705 GCA_048937435.1 Promethearchaeota archaeon
ACTGAACTATGGACCAAGGGTTCCACATTTGTGTGAGGTGAATAAAACATGTCGGCTACGGATCTGATAAGAGAACGACTGAAGAAGGAAAAAGAAACTAAACCCAAAAAAGAATCAACAAGGCAAACAGAAGAAACATCTGATATCGAGTTAGACGAATTATCATCACGAGTCGGTGACTCAAGTCTTAAGCGCTTACGCATTGAAAGCGAATACGAAGGGCGCAGAACAATAAGTGCCAGTATTCCAGCGTGGATCAAAGCCGCCTTGGATTATGTGGCAATTGCTGCAACAAAATCCGGGGAAGGTAAATACGGTGGGTTTGGCGGTAAATCACGGTTTATTGCAGAGGCCCTCGAGGCTAAAATAAAATCAGATTTTCCTGAGGTCTTTGAAAAGCTTCAACGCAAATCGTAAAAAACATAAATAGAAATAACTTCAATAAAATTAATGAAATTATTGAAGTCATTCCTTTCAGTTAACTTTCTTTAGTTTCACTTTTAGGGAATCCATCACTTTATGTCTAATTAGTGGGTAAATTCCGGAGGAAGCAAGATGCAAGTAAACGGCACGAAGAGATTATGGATCGTCTCATTTGATTTCAAGCAACCTAAAGGCTCTAACCAGGCTAGAAAGACCCGTTTTTTTCGAGAATTATATGGATACACCCAACAGGTAAAACAGCTATTAAAAGGTGGCAAAGAAGTTACCCGCACCTATCATTATTCAGGCATTATGGATCAATTACCGTTTGTTAAATTGGGAAAAAGCGTATTAGGCGTTCAACCTGGTACAGAAGGTCCAATACTTGAATTGCTTCACAAATTTGATGAAGTTGATTATTACAACTTCATTGGCTGGGTACCCTCAGCAATTTGGACGGTTGCTGAAGACAACAACATTTTGATGGCCAGTAAACTGATTACTATGCTGGGTTATCTTTCAGTCATATTTGTGTTGAAAAAGTACGGAGGAATTACTCAAGTCGATGAACTGCGTAAACTCGGTTTTGATTCTGATTATATCAATCAAGCGTTAACCAACTTAGAAAAGAGTGGCCTTATACTTCAGAATCAGGACGTCATTCAATGTACTGATACTGGAGAAACAGTCGCAACAATCTTGGTTGAGAAAATAAAATTTTCAGAAATCTAACTAATTCTTTGCTTTCAATAAAGTTCCTTATTCGGGTTTTAGGGCAAGCGGCTTGGCAAGTGCTTCGATGAGAGCAATGATGCGGTTTTGTGTTTGTTTAAGGGAGCTTAGGTGAGTTGGTGTCGGGGTTTCTTCGGTCGTGGCTACCTTGTCATATTCTCGTGCATAACTTCGAATGGTTTCGGAGAGGTCTTGATATTGCATGAGTGATGGAGTCTCCAAAATTCCTAAGTAGCCTAGGAGAACTAACGTAAAAATCGACTTTGATACGTTTTTTCGAGCTTGAGCTAGCGAACGGTTGAACGATCCTCGACTAACCCCTTTAGGTTTCTTTGCGCTAGATCTTGGATCTCTTAAGGTAGCTTTAGTTTTATAGTCTATGCGTTTTCCTCCAAAACCATCTAGCAAATAGTCTATGATTAGTGTCTCAAGCTGCACATTTGTTAGGTGACTATTTTCTGCTAGCAATTGGGTAACTGAGTCTTCTTGCATTCTACGAGCCCAAGAGCGCGTCTCCTCTACTTCGTTTTTTCGCGTCAACTGATCATCTCCATGGATACAATTATGTATACGGATTGAAATGGCGCCTCAAAAATGCGTCGGTGATAACACTCGGTTATTACGAAATTCAAAATTATTGAGTTCAATAATTTCAATAAGTATAATGAAAAAAATTACTAATGAACAAGTGATGAGGTTTTTATTGTACACACACAATCATCTGTGAGGACTTGGCAAATGTGTGCTGATACGGCTTCATCCTATTTTCCGTACTCGACTCCTCGGCCAGGTCAACTAACCCTTATTAGAACTATTCAAGACTGTGCTGCAGTCGGAACTCACTTGTGTGTCGAAGCTGCGAATGGGTTTGGGAAAACAATCGCTGCATTGTCAGGAGTACTTCCTCTCCTGAAAACGAAGAACTATGGAATTGTCTACATCGCCCGGACTCATAAACAACTGGATCGGGTTATGCATGAATTACGACCTATCTCAAGTTCAACAGGGTTGAACGGAGTTGTACTACGTGGGAGATCTGTTTCCTGTTTAAATCCCTTGATTCAGAAATACGCATCTAATGCCCAACAGGCTATGTTCATCTGTTTTCAGCTAAGACTCGCAGGCCGATGTGAATTTTATCAAAATCTCTTAACGAAGACAAAAAGAAATCGGAACTATTACACTCAATTTTATAAATTCCCTCTAACTGGGTCAGAACTACGTCAAAAATGCCTCAAAGAAAGGGTATGTCCCTATGAACTTGCAAAGCGGATATTACCTTTTGTTACCGTCGTTGCTACCACTTATTTTCAAATTTTTGATCCCCAAATCCATCAATCCTTTTTGGAGGCCTTCGCCCGACCATTTTCAAATACAATACTCATCATAGATGAGGCACATAACCTACCACGTATAGCTGTCGAATTGGCATCCGCGAAACTTTCTCTTAATTCCATCCGACAAGCCAGGAGGGAAGCAAAACGCTATGACTTACACTCAGTAGCAAAATTCTGTAACAATCTAGATCATGTTATCCAGACACTACTTGAAACACATTCCGAGCAAGAAATAAAACTGGATCCAAAGGTTTTCAATATTCAGATTTCAAAATCGATAAAATCTAACAATTTAGAGACTTTTTCTACAAAGTTGTTGCAATTTGGAGACAAACTGATAAAGAAGCTTTTGACTGAAGGCTTGGCTCCAATAAGTTATATTCATTCGCTAGGCATATTTTTTGTCAAATGGAGTAATTCCCTCCACCGTTCTGATTCCGCGTATTTCATTGTAAAAAATGGTTTAAAGAGAAATTCTGCTCGTCTGGAGTTAATTGCATTAGACCCACGTTGTGCAACGACTAACATATTTGACGCGTGTCATTCGTCAGTTCATCTTTCAGGAACACTGCAACCAATAAGCGCTCATATTGACTTAGTGGGGTTACCTAAGGGAACACGCATGTTGAATTTACCTTCTCCCTTTAGTTCTAATCAGATCTTCCCTGTAATTAGTCTTGGTGTAACAACAGCAATGAAATATAGAACACCAAGGATGTTTACAAAGATAACCCGTCGTATCATTGAGGTATGCAAAGCTACCACTCATAATGTTGGAATCTTTGTTCCTTCATATTCAGTTTTACAATCATTACTTGATTCGGGTCTTACCTCACTACTCAATCGAGAGCTCTTTGTAGAGAAACCAGGTGTTTCTTCAAATGAAAATGATGCAATGATTCAAGCCTATAAATCCAGGGCTGACGCAGGAGCGGCACTCTTGGGTGTGTTGGGTGGGAGAAATAGTGAGGGCGAAGATTATCCAGGCAGTGAAATGCAAACAGTAGTCGTTGTCGGAGTCCCTTATCCTAAACCGAATCCAATAGAAACCACTCGGATTGATTATTTCGAACAACAATTTCCTGGTAAAGGGCGACTTTACGGTTACCGGTTACCTGCACTAAGGAGTGCTTCACAGGCAGCCGGGCGTGCTGTTCGTAGACTTGAAGACCGTGGTGCGATAGTGTTTTTAGATGATCGTTATGCCACCCCTTCTTGCAGTCGATTGCTTCCCAGTTGGATTATCGAAAATTTGAAAAGTTCCAACGATAGCGATGGAGTCCTCTTCAATAAGTTGAAATCTTTTTATTCAGCTGTTTGATATTACTAATCAATTACACAATCATTAATAATAACAAATTCATTGAATTCATTGAAGTAATAATAAAAGAGATGCCCATTATGAAATATTTACCTTCTGGAACTCCTGAGTTGGATAAGGCATTAGGCGGAGGTCTACAAATCAATGAGATATTCCAAATTTATGGGCCAGGTGGAGTTGGAAAGACAACTTTGGCTCTACAGTTTGCTATCGTCACAGCAAAAAGAGGATTTCAGGTGTTTTATGTAAATACAGAGGGTAAATTTCCGATAGTAAGGTTGAATCAATTAGCTGAGTCTGAATTCAAGAAGATTACTCCTTTGATTAATGTCGTTTCACCAGCTAATTTCAATAATCAAGCAAGAATGGTTTCACAGTTTGAGTCATTAATTCCGTCAGGTACTCGGTTGGTAATTTTTGATACAATCGTTTCCCTTTACCGAAAGGAACTTGGTGAAAGCTCAGAGAATCTCATCCTCAATAGAAAGCTGAATCAACAGTTGGGAATGATTGCCAACTTTGCTATAACTCAATCAGTTTCTGTAATTCTAATAAATCAGGTCCGGGCAAATATTGAAGGAGAAAACGGTTTCAGACCTGTTGCTGATTCAATCATTTCGTATTGGAGTAATTACTCTCTCCAAATCTCAAGATCTGAATCGAAGGGTTACAGAGAATTTAAGTTGTTTAGGTCACAAGATTCGGAACCATTAACTCTAGTATTACAATTACAGAAATCAGGTTTTAGATAACTTCGGCAAGATGATTACAATGTCCCATCCAATTCTACTTCTTCTAGGTTTTTGGTATATTCTTCCGGCGTATGTTGCGAATGGATTCGCAGTATTCGCGAAATTTGTTTCTTCTCCGCATCCAATTGATGGTGGCCGAGTTCTTAAGGATGAGCGTTTTATCCTCGGTCCTGGTAAGAGTTGGGAAGGGTTTTTCATTGGGTTAATTAGTGGAGTCTGCGTGGGGCTTCTCCAAGTATTTACTGCATCATTCTTGGCAGCTCTGATTGTTCAATATCTAATTTTACCACCTGAATTAGTACCAATTGTGATATTATCTATACCACTTGTAATAATAGTCGCTTTA
This sequence comes from Promethearchaeota archaeon, assembly GCA_048937435.1. Classification (GTDB taxonomy): domain Archaea; phylum Asgardarchaeota; class Hermodarchaeia; order Hermodarchaeales; family Hermodarchaeaceae; genus Hermodarchaeum. The sequence continues at coordinate 4,912 of JBHLNC010000078.1, forward strand.
GGCGCCTTGATCGGAGATTTAGTTGGTTCATTTGTTAAACGAAGAATGAATATCTCAAGAGGACGTCCAGCACCTTTACTGGATCAATTGGATTTTCTTATTATGGCAATCCTTTTAGGGTGGCTTATTACCCCTTTGCCGTTAATCTTTGTGGCTTTCCTGTTAATTGTAACCCCTATTATTCACCTATTAGCAAATGTCATAGGCTATCTTTTGAGGTTGAAGAAGGTCCCCTGGTAACCTGGCAATATCAGCCTAACTTGATCCAAATATCTTCCAATTAACCATGTATTGGCATGTAATGAAAGATACGAGAATTAGCACAATACCTATGGCTAGCAGCATTTGGGAGTAACGTGGTCGGTAAATGTGCCTTGTACTGTGGTACATGAAGTAAAATCCTACGAAGCCGATTAGGTACATTATTCCTCCGACGACTCCTTCTAGAAGGAATTGACGGCTAAGGCCTCTATATAGCATAACAAGCGCTTCCTCTGTTGCGCCAAAAGGTGGTGGCCGATAGGATAAGTTGAAAATGCTACCGCTCACTATGAAGTAATAGATTATTAGTGCAATGGCGAAAAATATCCATTTTGAAGGCATGCGTACTCCTCGGAACTGGGGCATGCGTAGTCTTAGACGGGGTTTTCGAATGAATTTTGGCCACCAAAGGTCAGACATCGACTCACCAAAGGATTATCATGAGCGTGAAGTAGACCATACGAACGCTATATATTCTTTCCCATCGTATCCTCTTTGTCTGGTAAATCGGTGTGAAGGGGGCTAGTCTATGGCTCAATCCAAGACCGTATCGGGAATGCGTGCTACTTTACTCTTCATTCTATATCCACTTGTTGGCGATTTCCTTTTTATTGATACAATAATCAGGGACGTCTATGCTCGTCGACGTATTAGACTTGTATTTTCGCTAGTTGGTCTCGCTGTCGCGGCTATCAGCTTCGCTGGATCAGAACTACTTATCTTCATAACCGAAGTAACCGGCTCTTCATTTCCTACAACACCCCTGGGAGTCCGCTATCTAGTAACTGGAATCGCAACTCTTATCTTTCTTATTCTCTTCATCGATGAAGGCTGGGGTGGTCGTGTATCTCTAGATGAACAACTTGATGTCCCCGAAGCTCGAATCTCTCTTCTCATGAACGATTCGCGTGAGGTGTTTACAACTCTCAACCGCATTCTTAATGCGGCACAGCTTCGGAGACACAGACGCGATCATTACGATAATTCCCGTCTAGCAAGCTATGCTCTAACAGTGTTAGGAGAATATTTACAAACACGAGTCTTTTCCGAATCGGTTCGTAAAAAATGAATCTACCATCAACAGTTACCAAGAACTCGAGTTCACTTATCTCTAACTCTGTCTTCTCTTTTATTACACCCTCTGTATGTTCAAACACCGCGAATGGAGAACACAGGATGGAGATCATTCGGCATGAATTGCAACGCCCCTCTGTATTCATCGATGAAGCGAAGCTTTCCATTGATTATGTTCCTCCCACCCTCCCCCATCGTGAAGAGCATCTCCGTAAGCTAACCCAGTTGTTTCGCGGGGTAATCGAGGCACCTGGTCGTGTTTCACAAAAAGTATTACTCGTTGGTGATACAGGTTCGGGGAAGACCTCAGTGACAAAGCTGTTTGGAAAACTACTGACTGAGATTGCTCAAGGTCATGGATTCAACCTAGTATATGTTCATATTAATGCGCGGCGTGAACGAACCGAATATATGATCTTAAATAAGATTCTCTCGGCGCTTCAAGCAGGTATTCCTCTCCGGGGGCTCTCAACACAAGAACTACTTTCAATAATTTTGGAGTTTATTGAAACAAATAACCTGTATCTGCTCATTACGCTAGATGAACTCGGTGTGTTTCTCAAACGATGTGGAGAAGAACTTCTTTATCTTTTATCACGAACTGTGGATGACCAATTAAACGCGCAACAAAGAGTATCACTAATAGGTATAAGCCGTAGTCCACTTTTTGGCTACATTCTTGATCCAAGTACCTGGAGTACACTACAGAAGAATCTAATCCAATTCAATCGTTATAACTCTCTCCAGCTTCGAGATATCCTGAACTATCGAATAAAAGAAGCCGTTCTCGACGGGGCAGTTCCTGAAAGCACAATTGATCTAATCACTGATATCGCAGGCACATCAGGAGATGCACGGTACGCTCTATCACTTCTCTATCACGCAGGGAAAGCTGCGGACGAGACGGGTGTACTTCGCATCTTACCCGAGTTCGTGAGAAGTGCTAAAGCTTTTATCACGCCTGAAATACGACGGGAAGTTCTCTTGGATTTATCGCTTCACCAGAAATTTCTACTGCTCGCGGTATGCAGATTGCTAAAACCTTCAGAAGATGCCTACGTGAACACTGGTGAGCTAGAAGCGCGGTATCGGCTTGTCTGTGAAGAGAATGGTCAAACGCCACGCGCTCATACCCAAATATGGACGTATGTTCAGGATCTTGTCGGGTTAGGAATTCTATCTTCGAAACTTTCTGGCGTTGGTCAACGCGGAAAAACCACTCTAATTGGGCTTCCTGATATTCCGGCCGTAGTGTTAGAATGCGAACTTGAATTACAGATTGAAAAAAAGAAAGTTGGTGGCAGTAGGTGATTGATAGGCCTGAGACAGCTTTTCTTGAGCAGGTTCCCGATAATCGATTAATTCCAGTTGAGCTTCTTTTCTCCTCTCGCGGACGTATCAAGATAATTCGTCTGTTGGCTGAGTGTGGTGAGCTAAATATCTCTGAAATCGCTCGGAG
>JBHLNC010000079.1:0-7636 GCA_048937435.1 Promethearchaeota archaeon
TCAGGCACAACGAGGACCACTTGGTAATCGGCATCACCTTGCGTTCCTACTTCAGCTGCGAGTAACATGCCTTCTGATTTTTCACCCCGAAACACGGCGGGTTTGAGGTTCACCAATACTACTAGTTGTTTTCCCACAAGGGATTCAGCCGGATAGAATTGCGCTAGCCCTGTGACAATCTGCCGTGTACCTAATTCTCCAAGGTCAATTTGGAGTTTCAGGAGATTCTTTGTACCAAGCACTGGCTCGGATTCTAAAACAGTAGCAACCCGAAAATCATTCTTTTTAAATTCATCAAAACTCAGCAAAGCACATCCCTTCTGTGGGGTGTTTCTTCGCTTCAATTGCTATATAGCTTTCACTGAGCAGTAAAACCGACTTATTTCAGTATGCGAATAGGTGCGGAAATCGCAGAGCCGTTTAGAAAAGCCGTTCTTTAAAGAAAGAACTAAAAGCCATCCATCGACGGTCGTTATTGAAGTGGTAGCTACATCCAGCGGATATGCGGTGAAATCGTGTGGCACGATCCTTCAAGATTTCCACAGCACTTCTTCTCATTCTATTTTTCACTTGTTTTGCTATTTACCCGATTTCATCAGCCAATTCTGATGACGCTACTCCACTAAACTCGAAAAATCCGCCTCCACCACCTCCATATGGGAGTGGTATTCCCGTTGGAGAATACCGGGGAACAGGGAGTTCGACCGATGTAGATGCTCGCTATAATAAAACGATGAGCACGAAAACGGAAACCACAGATTCCGCTGATTTTTCCATCCAAGTTCCTGCCAATTGGGAGACTTTCATTAACGTAACCGTGGAAGACATCACGGCTGATTTTCCTGTCATTTTTGACATCGAAACCAATGATACAACGATTGATGGATACCCACTGTTCTTACAAGAACCGTACATGAGTTTTCGGGTAACCAATAGCTGTTATTTGCATAGTCTACAATCCTATATTAACAGATTAGTAGTTCGGATTGGTGATGATGCTCGGGTCTGGATATACAATGCTTCGAATTCAGGAGGTACGCCAAGACCTAATCAAGAATTGTATTTGCTACCTGAAAATGTAGAGTTTGGCCTAGTAGCCACTGTAAGTTGGGTTAATTACACTTTTTCATCGCTCGTTTTACTGAATACCAGTGAAACCTATGACAACACGTTCTTTGTGAACTGGGAGAACCAGGGATCTGCCCAAGCCGCATGGGGGTACCGCAACGATACGTTGTCCCCTCCTGATAATGGCTATGTCTGGCTTGGTGCAGCGCATACACCAGGTTTTGATTTGATGATGAATGTATCACTTTTACCGCTTGGGCAATATCCAACTCCTCAGCAGATAGAGTTGAACATTAATGGTTCACCGGTCAATGACGCAGGAACGAATGCAGGATGGTGGGAAAACGCCTTTATTGAAGCGACCAGTACGGCGGTTTTCGACGTCACGGCAACTTGGCCAATTACGTTCAATTATACATATTATGCTAGATTCAACCAAACACTGACAGGAGCAACAAACTTCCAATCAGACTACTCGTTTGCATTAGCAAATTGGAATATTACGACACCCATAACTTTCCCCGATGTGAATGCAGATAGTAATAGCCGGACCATCAATTTCTCGTTACCAGCCTACTGGGAAGCCCAGTTTCTCTTCAATGGAACAACACAAGTCCCATTCTCACAGTACGAGGATAATAGTACCAGACCGGGATTGCCAGGATGGTTATTCATTGATGAGCCAAATGGTGCAGGCAATGGAACATTATGGCATGTTGTCTCCACAGATACTAACTATGTGCAAACCCCCACTATTTGGCGAGGGCTAACGGATGTGACTGGAGCAGAAGTCAACATTAATGACACACTCTATGTTACGGCACAGCTTTCCACCTTTTCGAATGGCTTGGGTCGGTTTAACCCCTATGATGAGACGGATACATCAGTTTTTGAATCGATTCGAAGTCCTAGTGGCAGTGGATTCTTGAATTTCACAACCTTCAACCCTGTCGCATGGGGAATAGATAATATCACGATGCGTTGTGAAGTGGTGTGGAATAATAGTTACCACGCTGGCGTCGGATTGAGTAGGGTTACTTTGGTGTACCCCACGACGGTATCCGGTGATCCGGACACATATACTAGCCTAATTGGGGACAGCGTTCTCATTCAAGTCTATTTTGAAGATGCCTTCAGTTCAACTGGTGTGGATGATGCCGTAGTTAACGTCACTTTCGCCGGATCAACGTATCCTCTCAATGATGCAGGTCTGGGTTACTATTCCAATTCGTTGAATACGGGAACAATGGGTCTATCTCGGGGGATACATACGGGCGTCGTCCTTGCAGACCGCCTTGGCTATGCTTCCGCTACCACTAACCTCACACTTACTTTGTGGTCAAAGACCCAATTGGTCGCCAATTGGACCATGCTTACTATCAATTACACTGAATCAGTGACCTTGGAAGTGAACTATTCTGTGCTCACTCCGCTGGGAGAAGGCGGAATTACTGGAGCAGATGTCAATATCACCGATGGGATCTTCTTTAGTGTGCTTTTCGAGGAGGGTGGAGGCAATTACTCCGTTGTCTTGGATGGAACCGTCCTTGACGTAGGCACACATAACCTCATTGTCAATGCATCAAAATCCGGTCAGTACCTTCAACACAACAGTTTGCTGATTACACTCATTGTCCAAGGAGAACCCACAACCATAGCCGGAAGTGCCCCTCCAAGTATTAACGGAGGCGAAGCATTCAACGTCAGCGTAACCTATGAGAAACAATCCGATGGAACAGGAATTCCGGGAGCCACAATCACATGCCTCCTGAATGATACACCCTTTGCCCAATTCATTTCGTTTGATTTGGGGAACGGCACGTATCATGTGCAATTCGTACTCAACACGAGCATCATTGATTCCTTGTACAATATTACTCTAAGAGTAACACTTAGTGGATATAACACACAATATTATGAAGCCCTAGTCGATGTGCTAATTCAATCAACCACCTCATCCACACAAATATTGTCATCTTCACCTGTCATCTACGATAACGAATTCACAATTCTTGTAAATTACACTGACTCATTTGCACAGGGACTGTTAGGCGCAGTAGTGAACGGTAATTGGTCCACCATAAACTTCGATGATAATTTGGACGGCACCTATACGGTTCGCTGTATCACTACCGGAGTTGCCGTGGGTTGGTGGACTATTTCGTTTAATATCAGTGTAGAAAACTATGAGGTTCAGTATTTCTCAGAGACATTCCATTTAGTATGGGCAACCGTCCTTACACCTGAAAATGGAGATTATACACCAACAGAATACGAGAATGAAACTCTAATTCTTGATGTGACATATACGAATACGAATACAGGGCTAGGTATAGATGCTGCAACTGTATGGGCAGAAACTGTTTGGGCAACCTATCCAATGGTAGCAATGGGGAATGGTGTGTATCGGCTTACGATAAACTTGACCGGAATTAATCCGAATTCCTATGCAGTGGTTGTGTATTCGCAACTTTTGAACCACGAAAATCAAACATTGAATTTGAGCCTTGACGTGTTGGTAAAGCATGATCCTATTCTGACTATTCTTTTTGCACCCCCCATTTATCCAGGAACGCAGACTCATATAACGATTAGTCTAACGTATGTAAATAGTACGCCGATTGTGGGTGTAAATGTGGATGTTGAAGTTTGGATTGAGTACGGAAATGGTACGATTCTGGTGCTTACTTCCGAAACAGTTACGATAGATGCCTTTGGAAATGGCATTGTGTTTGTCCAAATTCCATCATATTCTGCAGAGGATTGGATGGATGAAAATAATGGTCCCGTCTTATGGGCGTCTGCCAGCTATACCGGTTCACGTGAAATCGCCACGGATTCAATTACTACGTCTCAGGCACTCTCACCCCTAATGCCTTGGTGGGTTGAGCTTCTCATAGCTCTGCTACCCTTCATTATTATTCTCATTATCATCGTCGTAGTTGGATGGGTCTATTATGCTAAGCGGGTTCGACCTAGGAGACAAGCACAACAACTAGCCTTGGAAGAAAGTGGAGGAACGTGGGCGCAACGATTGATGGGAATAATGGATCTTCGCGCTCTTTTCGTTATGTACGCGAAAACAGGATTACCAATTTTCACTTACGATTTCGCGGGAGGGAAGATGCCCAGTGCGCTCTTATCTGGTTTCATTTCAGCAGTCAACTCCTTCTATGGCGAACTCTCAGGCGATGCAGACCGGGAATCTCAACTCCGCGATGTCCACTATAAAGATCTGCACCTAAGTCTTCGCGAAGGGCGCTATGTGGTGAGTGTACTAATCTTGGATGCATCACCGACTGAGGAAATGACCGAGTCCCTGGCTAACTTCACTGCACAATTTGTCTCCCATTATGCCACTGAGTTAGAAGCCTTTGATGGTCGTATCGACCTTTTTGATTCCGCTTCGGAAATTGTGGAGCGCAGCTTTCATGGTGAGTTGCTAATTGCCTATGAGTGTGCTGAGGCGCCTCCGAGGGGCTTTGCTCGAAAGATTTACGAATTAGCCATCAAGAGTGCTAACACCAATGGACGGGTGTATATTCCACAACTATTCGTTGCGGCTATTGAAAAATTCGGGTCAAAGAGGAAATACGACATCGCTAATGCTCTTCAACATTTACTCAAAGTGGGTTGTCTTGCCCCCCTTCAAGAATCGAACATCCCCACCGAATCCTCACCGGAGGACGCCGCTGACTCCTCAAACTTATTCTATTAAACGATAAATTCTCTGAACACACCCAGAGAGTTCGCTTTGAAGAAGTTTTTTGAAGATAATGTAACAATGAAGATAGAAGACCGGAGTTCGATTCAGTATGTTTGCAAAGCGCGCTACCGCCGCGAAATTATCCATTCAAGACATTCACGATGGCGAATTAATTGCCAATGAACAGGGGAATGTCGTTGCCATCGAAACGTTTCTCGGACAGGTTAGCCGCGTGAGCGTCATAGCCACAGTTGTGGACCGATTTCAAGCGACTCAAGAACGACTGGACGAGCAAGGAAAAGGGTTTGCAACCATAACACTTGACGACGGAACCGGCGTGATTCGTGCCAAAATGTGGGGCGACTTGAGCGCGAAAATTACAAATATTGAGAAAGGAAATCTCGTTTTAGTCATTGGCAGGATTCGAAGTTTTCAAGGGGAAACTTACATCAACGGAGAACTCATCCGAGTTGTAGAGAATCCGAATTGGGAAACTGTCCGAATGATGGAACTAGCAATATCACGGGCAGAACCCCACAAACTTGAAGACCAATTTCAATCCTCACCCTTTGAATTCACTGAAGCCGAAGAAGCCCCTTCCACATCTCAACAAAAAGAGCTTGAACCTGGTGTCTGGCATAGCGCTACAGCCACATTAGATCAAACAATGGATGAAGATGCCCCAGTTCCGTCGGCTGAACTTCGACGTGCAGTTATACAGACTATTGAAAAACACGATTCGGAAGGGGGAGCGCGGTTTGAACAAATCCTCGAAGCTTCCGGCGGGGTCGATGAGGAAGTCGTTGAGCAGGTGCTCATCGACCTGTTAAGTGAAGGACTAGTTTACGAACCTGAGATACATCGGTACAAAAAATCCTAAATCAATCCAAAATCTTTTTGTGGGTATGAAGAGTCAGCCACGTACTCCACCGGCATTCAAGAAGCCTTGCGTACTCATACCCCTAAAAATCCTGGAAGTGTGTAAATCACATGGTTTATGAGGCTGCAATCCCTTCTTTTGAATGCTAGACTGAGAGGCGATACTACGTGTCATCAAAATCTACGAAGAAATCATCAGCAACTAAAAAATCTACAACCACAAAAGCGAAGGCCAAAAAGCCAGCAAAGACAAAACCTAAGACTACTACAAAACCCACGACCAACCCGAAGGCAAAAACGACTAAAGCAAAGCCAAAAACTACTACGACAACCATCAAAGCTACCGATTATGAATCTCTCTTGAAGCGTGCTCGTGAACAGATTCCTCCTGAAGTCTTTGATCAGCCCCGATTTAGTGTGCCTGAGGTTGATTCGTTCATTCAGGGTACCCGTACGGTGGTTCGCAATTACAAGGACATAACAGATACACTTCGTCGGGATCCCAAACACCTCCTCCGCTATCTCGCCCACGAACTCGCGACAGCGGTTGAAATCCGTAGTCCTCAGGCATTCTTCAATGGACGATTTTCTTCCCGAGTATTTGAGGAGTTAATAGAGAAATATACGGAGGAATACGTTGTTTGCCCAGTTTGTCATCGCCCAGATACTGAAATTCGTCGTGAGAATCGGCTTCTCACCCTAGTGTGCAGTGCATGTGGCGGACGGACGCCATTGAAGGGATAAAAGTCAAGAGTGGATGCGAATGCGAGTCTATCTAAATCAGATGCAGCGTGAAGGCGAATACATCGTCGCAATCTGCGACCAAAACATCATTGGTCAAGTCTTTGAAGAGGGAGACCGCTGCATCCATGTTAATGAGAAATTCTACAAAGGCGAACTTGTCACCGTTGAAGAGGGACTAGCCGCAATGGAGCAAGCCACCATTGCTAATATTGTCGGCGAGTGTATCGTGAAAAAAGCCTTGGAAGCCCAGTTAATTCACGAACGAGGCATCATTCGTATTCAGAATGTCCCACATGCACAAGTAATTGTGACGAAATGAATTACAATGACCCGTCACTGCCCTAAATGTGGACAAGAACCCTCCAAAACAAAACCCTTCATCGAAGGATTTTGCGCAAATTGCTACTTTGAGCGGCAACCATTAATTGTGCTCCGAAATCCCCCCCAAGCCAAGATTTGTCCCCGCTGTCAAGCGTATTATCACCGGGGGAAATGGATTCGCCAAGGAGCGAAAACCCAATCGGATCATCTTTACAATATGGTCTGTGACTTGCTTGATCCGTTATTTTTACCCAGCCAACCAGCTGCCTTTGAAGTTCAACTCCTCGAGCCTCCACCAGGTGATTCTGCTAAAGTAAAAGAGGTTCAGGTTGAAATCACTGCTAAAGCGGATGAGTACCCCCATGAAGAACAACAGGTTCTCACTATTCCTGTCACCCCGACATTATGTAATCAATGCAAACTGACAGCCGGAGGCTATTTTGAAGCCGTACTTCAAATTCGTTCTTTCTCGGGAAAACTTGATCCTGATCAAGGCGACCAGATTGTAGCCTATCTTAACCAACGACTAATCGAAAATGATGCACCAACTTCCTTGTTAAAGTTTAAAGAAACTCGGGGAGGATTTGACGCGAAATGCATATCGGGTCGACTATGTCGGAGTCTCGCCAAGAACCTAGCCGAGCAATTTGGGCTCATCGCAACGATTTCAAGTAAAGTTGCGGGACGAACGCGCGATGGGAAAACTCTTCGACGGGATACATACCTACTCCGATTCCCACCCTATCAGGTTCAAGACGTTATTGCCTACAAAGAACAGCCCTTTGTAATTACAGGATTACGAAAAGGTCGCTATACTCTTACCCACCCGGTATCAAAGCAACGAGAAACCTTGAGCCCGAAAGAACTCGCCGAAATTGATGCGGAGCTCTTGAATGATGAGGTTGAGACCTATCAGGT
>JBHLNC010000080.1:0-7607 GCA_048937435.1 Promethearchaeota archaeon
CGTTCGGTTTCATCTGGACCTGATCCTAGTCCGTTAATGAGTTTTTCAATCATTTCAATTGTCGTGCGGCTGCTCATTTTAACGAATTCCATGATATCCTGACCGCGGATGGCACTTACACCTTTTATCGTAACTCTACGATCAGTGCTCTCCAGAATTTCATATCCAGGAAGCTGGTTTACAATTTTGTTCAAAATTTTTCGAACTGGCTCATTCAAACGACGACTGCTCTCTATCGTTAATTGATCGTAACCTACTACATAATACGTTTCGAGTATAGTGGAAAGTGTTAGTTCATCTTGTTCGAGTAGTCGGATTGTAGCAATCCTTTCTGAGGGTGTTCCTGTAATCTGAAGTGGCATTATTTTCAAATGACCTTCAGGGCCCTCTTGAATATGGAGTTGCGTATCAGGTTCAATACCATACTTCTTAATCCAGCGACGTGGCAAGCTCACTACCAGAGTCTTACTTCTCCCCCACCTGATTGCTTTTCGGGTTTCATCTATCATTGGAATACGCCTCTCCCCGGGTGGGGAGGACTTTAATCCAGTGCCATTATTTGGGTAATGATTTTTTACCTAACTCGCTTCGATTGACGCAAATTCCTTAGTAATTTCTGTTTGCAGATTTTGGAAGTATTGTGCCATTGAATCAGGTTGGTCGTGCGGCTGTACTTTCATTCGTGCAATTTTCCCTACGACAGGAAGAGCGATTATCCGTCGAAGTGGGATCCCTTCATCAATAGCTTTCTGCATTTGTTGCCAGAATTCCATGATTATCTTTAGCATCCAGTAGCTTTTCGGTTCGGGGCAATAAGTGTCCACTGGGTGAAGTGCTGACTGCATGAGGTAATCTTCCTTCACCATACGAGCTGCTTCCAGAATAGCGCGTTCACGTTCTGGTAAAGCATCGGGACCCACAAGTTGGACAATTTCACGAAGTTCCTTGTCACGCTGAAGGATTGATAGGGCTTCCTCAGTCAGCTCCGGCCAATCGTTGCCCATTTTTCCTTGATACCAAGACGCTAACTCATCTTTATACAATGAATAGCTCTGCAAGTAATTAATTGCAGGGAAGAATCGCCTTGAAGCCATGTCCTTATCCAATGCCCAGAAAACCTTTGTAATTCGTAGAGTTGATTGAGTTACGGGTTCAGAGAAGTCTCCTCCTGCCGGTGAAACAGCTCCAGTGACTGTAACACTTCCAATACGCGGTTCGGTTCCTAGTGTTTCAACACGTCCCGCTCTTTCGTAGAATTCCGCTAATCGACTACCGAGATAAGCAGGATAACCTTCTTCTCCGGGCATTTCTTCTAATCTTCCTGAGATCTCACGTAAGGCTTCTGCCCATCGTGAAGTACTATCAGCCATTAGAGCAACATCGTATCCTTGATCTCTGAAATATTCTGCAAGTGTAATTCCAGTATAAATCGAGGCTTCGCGTGCTGCAACAGGCATGTTACTCGTATTGGCTACGAGAAGCGTCCTTTCCATAAGCGATTTTCCGCTCTTAGGGTCTTTCAACTTAGGAAAGTCTTCTAAGACTTCCGTCATTTCGTTTCCGCGTTCTCCACAACCAACATAAACAATAATTTCAGCATCCGCCCATTTTGCGAGCTGATGAAGGGTAACGGTTTTACCAGTTCCGAATCCTCCGGGGATGGCTCCTGTACCACCCTTGGCGACTGGGAAGAATGAATCAATCACTCTTTGACCAGTGAAAAGAGGAACCTCGGTGCCAATTTTGCTGGCATAAGGGCGCCCAATACGAACGGGCCATCTTTGAGTTAGAGTAAGATCCTGTTTACCAGAAGGTGTCTGCACTTGTGCAATGACATCTTTGATTATGTAGTCTCCTTCATTGACAATATGAGTTACTTTCCCTTGAATTCTTGGTGGGACCATAATTTTGTGTAGAAATACGCTTGTCTCTTGGACGGTACCTAACACATCTCCTCCTGTCACTGAAGCGCCTTTTTCTATCGATGGTTTAAATGTCCATTGCTTGTCAACAGGCAGTGGAGGCGCTGTTACGCCGCGGGTAATGAAATCTCCGACTTGGTCCTTAATGCTAGGCAGTGGTCGTTGGATACCGTCAAAAATGGAGCCAACTAAACCAGGGCCAAGTTCAACATCAAGAGAAGTCCCTGTGGCAATTACTTTTTCACCGGGTTTCAGACCAGAGGTTTCTTCATACACTTGGATGAAAGCTCGATCACCGACGACACGATTAACTTCGCCAATTAATTCCTCTGTGCCTACTCTACAAACTTCAAACATGGTCACTCCAAAGAGACCATCTGCCTCAATTAGAGGTCCTGCAATTCGTTGAATAGTTCCAATTCGCGTTGTCATTCTCAACCGTCCTTGTTGGTAAACCGCTATCTCGTTTCACTATCAGCTATATTATGTTGTCAAAAATCTTATGGTGGCTAGACAGTTTCAGAATCCTTCGAGTTCAACTCCAATTGCTCGTTTGACTAATCTTCGTAATGGGCTTTCTTTATCCGCGAGATGACCACTTTTGTCCGGAATTTCGACAATAACCGGATAAGGGCGCTGGGATAATTCTTCAATATTCTCGCGTACCTCTTCTGCATAACGTTCGGTGATAATTATAATAGAGACATTTGAATCTCCTGAAAAATCCAACAAAGCTCTTCGGGTTGAAGCCGCATCTGAGGGTGTACTCGACTTCAGAATTCCTGCTAATCTAAAACCCACAACTGTATCGACATCACCAATGATCGCAATCTTATCAGTCATATTCGTTCATCTCAAGTTTTTTCGTTAGGGGAATATTTACCAAGGATCTGTAACTTTCGTAACATGCCTTCAATCGATTCCATACGCGATAGTGCTAGAGGAACTCCTTCTCTATTCGCGATTTCAATAGCGAGATAATCCAGTTGTTCTACTCCATGTAATACAAAAAGACTTGGTTTAAAATCGTCTTTAACTGTAATTAATGGCGAGCGTCCTGTTGAGGCGTTTACGAGTATTAATGCCCGCTCTCCTGTTGATTCAAAGAGTTTTAAAAAACCACTGCTTGACAAAACATCTAACGCCTTTGTGGTATCAACGACCACATATCCAAACACCTCTCTATCTAAAGACTCTTCACCTGCAACAACCTGCGCTCGAATACTTTCAAGCAGATCAGCTGCTGACACACCTTGGTTAAACTCTCGAATATCCAATATTATGCTGGTGGGAATTTCCACGCCCATTAAGCGTTGAAACGCATTGACTACCTGCCCACCGTCGTGCTCATCTAAAGCAATGATGGTCTCAACAAACCGCTTTATGGTTTTAGTGCCTGGTGACTGGCGACGACCACTCTCATAATCACTGATAACTGAAGGAGAAACTCCCAAGGATTCGGCTAGCTGAATTTGGGGGATATGGAACATTTCTCTCCATTGCCTCATTACACGACCTGGCTGATCGGATAGGGATATTTCCCCAGCAATACGTCGCGCAAGACGTTGTCTAATCTGAGCCACCACGGGCATAGCTACACGCATCGTATCATAGTTTAAGTGCTTTACGCAAATTTACGTTAATTGACGAACTTTCTACAAAAACATCAACGTTCAAAAGGGGGAATGGTGGGCCGACGGGGATTTTCCCCAGATAGAAAAACTATCTGGTTTTGAACCCCGGATCTCACGGATTCCCGCCAGGAGTTTAGGTGAAACTCTTGGTCCCGAACCGCGAATCTTTGGCGATAAAAGGAACTAGTTCCTTTTTCTATACCAAACTAGTCCGGGAACGCGGGTTACCCGGGAATCTAGACCATCGACCCAGCGTTGCAGAATACAGGGAATTTCTGCTTAAAATGTTTCTTTTCAGCACGAGTTTTGTTGGTGTAGTTGACTGAGTTTTCCAAGCGGAGTTTGATCTAGCATGAAGATCTCTGCCTCTTGCATTGAGAGATATCGAAATATCGGTGTACCCGCTGGTTCCTTGGGTTTAGTGCGGTTTAGGATATACCCTTGAAGCAGATCAAGAAATGCTGGCAAAATTAAGATCTTCATTTTGAGAAGGTGTTGAATCCGTTCTTGCTTATTGGTGACTGCTTCTTTTCCTATCCATGATTCAATTACGTCAAAAATCGCTGGTTTCCATTTGGTACTAACCCAGACTCGATGGGTGTGCATTCGTCCTTGGAGTGTAGGGCGTGCCAAAGTTGGGTGAATATGACCCATGAGAAGACTTTCACAGGTCAATATTTCTGATGTGGGTTGAGCATGACCATGGAGAAGATAGACATGTTGGGAACGAAACTTAATTCTTAGACCCGAAGACGGGATAATAGTTGTATTGTCAGGAACGACTAATTCCAGATCTGAATCATGGTTACCACGGATTATGGTTATTGAGGATTGTTGTTGAATCCGTTGTAATAGTTGTGCAACTTCATGAAACTCTTGTCTAGAAAATTCTCTGATAGAATGCTTGAGATCACCTAAGATGATAACTTCACTTGGTTTGGTTCTGGACACCAAGTTCTCGAAGTGCTGAATAATCTTGCTAGTTAGATTAGATGAGTACTGATCCTGTTTGAAAAGTGTGCGTTCGTATCCGATGTGTAAATCTGCCACAACTAGAATGCGGCGTGAACCTTCTTGAAGAAGTAGAGCCGGTTCGTTTCTTATTAGTTCCAGATGCATTCTTTTTCATATTTACTAATCCAATAGGTATTTTTTTCTTTATGATACGAAACGATTGTAACGATGAAGAAGGAACTTGCAACTACGATAAACACTATTCGTGAAAATCAGTGTATTTCTGGCTCGGAACTCTCAGCCTTGGCGCGATACTGTGGAGACCGGTTTTGGAAAGCCCTCAGAACTGTGGCGAATGATCTTGTGAAAAAATATGTTTTTGAACCGAGTGGGAGAGAAGCTTGGATTGTAGTTGGAAAATCTCGAGATTACCGGGTGTTGTCCGAGATTTATTGCGATTGTGAAGATTTCTATATTAACGTCATAGTAAAACGCTCGACAGACCTTTGTTATCATATCTTGTCAAAAATACTGGCAGGAGCTCTTGGAGTTTATTCAGAAATTCGTGTAGATGATATGATATACGATACCCTGCAAGTTGAATGGGAAACATTGCCCGAAGTGCAGGCTTCTCGTAAATCAAGAAAGGGGAGTATTGAGTAAAAGTTAAAAACTAGCTAATCATGTTGCAGAACGGTTCTCCTCATGGATGTATTTTACCAGGTCTATCAAATGGCAACCCTTGGACTAGCAATCCTAGCCGCGTTTCTCATTATGGCCTTCCATATTCTTGGTGGGCGTGAAGAGGATTAGTCAAGGTTTTTACCATCCTATGTCTTTGGTTCGGCCCACCACTCCCTTGTTCTGATAAACTGTTTTTCGTTCTCTAAAATGAGAAGATAAAATTCTTTTTCGGGTCGACCGTGACTTCCTGCCATAATTCGTTTAACAACAGTCGGTCCTATTCCACGACCCGCCATCGCAATTAGAGCCGGTTTTCCGTAATTTAACACAACATTAGCGTTTTCTCGTCCTTTCCGTAGCGCCTTTTGCTCTTCACTAGTAAGTTTCATGCCTGCGCGGTGACGACGAATAGCTTGTTCTAAAAGCTCATCGGTGGGAAAAACACCCGCTATCAATCGAGATTTGCATTTTTTGCACTGTGGGTGCTCTTTCAAATGTTTAATGGTCCGGACACTTGCCCATTGTCCACAGTGGAGGCAAACTAATCGGACTTTGCGATTCATTAGCCGATTTTTGGTTTGTTCAAGGATATACGCCTCAGGGATCTCAGGTTCGAGAAATTCGCCAAAGCGCGCTAGAATTTGACGGGCAAAAGGTGACGGACGTTTCTGATAGATTCGTTTTACAATGATTTCACCGGTTTGGATTGCATTTACGATTCTTTGGCTGTTTTCTATATCTAGCTTGTCAGTATAAAATTCGCGGAGTGTTTCATCAATTAGTGGCGTTCCCGTAAAATATTGCATCATTCTAAGAAGTTGAGTGCTCCGAAGTTTTGTTTCATGAGAAATGACTCCAAATCTTCTAGCGATGTGCAGAAAGCGTCGTGCAAAATATGGTGAGCGTAACAAAATCATTTCCAAAAGGTCAACGATATGTTCGGGATCAAGTGATTGTAAACCGTCAAAAATTGCTTCACCAATTGGATGACCACCTCCTCGCTCAAATCGGAATAGAATTCGATATTGATCTGCATGAAAGGCAATTTCCATCCCTAGCTGAGAAGTCAATAGCGCCGCCAGAATTCTACCTAAAGTCTCGTTGACTCGAGTGCCATAGCACGAATGAATAACCACCAACTCGTGACCTATTTCAATAAATATCGTTTCTTTATCTGGTAGGAATTCTTCTTGTTGCTGTTTTGTGATGGTTTTCAGCATTATTTCTTTAGCTTGCTCATCAACGGCAAGTTCAAACTCGAGGTTGGTGGGTTGAGCAGTGTTTTCAGCAACATGCGTCCAAAGATCAGCAACTGCATTTACAACATTTTCCGAGACAGGTATTAACTCACCACTCCAACGAGGAATACGTCCCTTTGTTTGGTTAATAGGTGTCACGAATACGTTTTCCTCATCTTGCTTAACAACTTCCCAAGGTCGCCCACGCAAAACTAGAATATTACCTGTGTGACCAAATTCCTCTGCAAATCCAGTATCTAAACGGCCGATAGGCCTGCTTGTGGCAACATTGACAACACGGTGATGAGGTGTGTCAGGAATCACTGAGAGATTTTCAAAGTAATAGGCATACGATTTTCTTCGAGGTCTTAAAATGACATCATCACGGGCGATTAACCCCTCTTTCTGAAGAAAACTCACTATATGATTGAAAGAGTTCTGCTTCAGACCTTGATATGGTGTTGCTCGCTTTATTATTTCAAATGCCTGTTGAAAGGACAGGGTTTTGTATTCGATTGCAAGACCCACCAGTTGATGAGCAACGATATCAAGCGCGTTATGATGAATGGGTGGGACTTCTAACCGCCCCTCAAGAGATTGGTGAGCGATCACTAAACTTTCACAGATATCATCAAACCGTGTAGTTATCATTACACCTTTTGACTTACGATCTAAACGGTGCCCCGATCGCCCGACACGTTGTAATAACCGAACTACCTGACGTGGCGAGCCAAATTGAATTACTAAATCAACAGTACCAATATCCAATCCTAATTCCAAAGATGAGGTACAAACTAGATAGGGCACAGCCCTTTCTTTGAATTTCCTTTCAGCTTCAACTCGGGCTTCGCGTGAGAGTGATCCATGGTGAACCCCGAAATCTCCTCCGTGAAGTTTTGCTAATCTTAAGGCGAGTGCTTCTGCCGTTTGGCGTTCATTACTAAAAATCAGGGTTGAGGTATGTTGATTAACCAATTCCCATATCCTACGTACAGGACCGTCAAGAGGGGATTCATCGGATTCCTTGTAAGAAAAAGGACTATATTCAATGGCAAAATGAAAATCCTTTCTTGCAGGCGATTCAATAATTTCGACCTTTTCTCCACCACTCATGAATGCTCCAATCTCTTCCGGATTGCCAACCGTGGCAGATAATCCAATTCGTTGAAAAGATA